>CAYOLB010000208.1:0-2876 GCA_964404675.1 uncultured Atribacterota bacterium
AAAAGTAAAGAATAAAATCCAAACCTTTCCTGGTAAAAATCCTTAATTACAGGGCATCTTTTTAAAAGGTTTGGATTTTATTTAGGTTTGGATAACTTAAGAAATCCAAACGTTTGGATTTTCTGCGGCACACATTTGCGGTTCATGCACTTGATAAAATGGCTGACAGTGGCAGTGATATTTACTGCAATATTCCAATTTTGTGTGTCTATCTTGGGCATAAAGATATTGAAAGCAGCCAAAAATACTTGCGGCTTACAAAACAGTCTTTTTCAAGAATAATAAATCCATTGGAAAATTTGTATGAGGGAGTATTTCCGGAGGTGAATTCAAATGAGAAGTAAAGATTTTGCAGAATATCTGTCAGAATATTTTTTAAAATATGCTCCAAGACAAACAGGATACAGCATAAATACAATCAGGTCATACAGGGATACTTTTACCATTTTTTTAAGATACTTAAAAAATAACCGTATAATAAAACCAGAAGATTTATCTTTTGAAAAGATTAGTAAAAAAATGATAGAAGAATTTTTGGTCTGGCTTGAAGTTGATAAAAAAAACTCCGTTTCAACACGGAATCAAAGGCTGGCTGCAATTCAATCTTTTTTCAGATATGTACAGATTGAATCTTGTCAAAACCTAAGTATCTGTAACCTAGTTTTATCAATCCCTTCAAAAAAGGTACCTGAAAATACAATTTCGTACCTGTCAATTGATGCAGTCAAAACTTTGATGGCTGCTCCGGATATGACAACAAAAAAAGGAATGAGAGATATGGCCTTAATTGCACTACTTTATGATTCTGCAGCCAGGGTCCAGGAAATAGCTGATTTGACTGTTGGAAATATTATGTTTGCTCCCGCAACAGTAAAATTAAAAGGTAAAGGTAATAAAACAAGGGTTATTCCCATAATGGCACAAACTGCAAAACTGCTGCGTTTATACTTAAAAGAGTATTGCTTATATGGTGAAGAATCAATAAGTATGCCCCTGTTTTCAAATAGAAACAATTCTAAGTTAACACGGGCAGGTATTAGTTATATTCTTTCCAAATATATAGAATTAGCTAAAAAGATAGATTCAAAACTTTTTCCAAAGAAAGTTACCCCACATATATTGCGCCACAGTAAAGCAATGCATCTTCTACAGGCTAATGTCAACCTAATATATATCAGAGATTTTTTAGGGCATTCTTCTGTAACTACAACTGAAAGATATGCAAAAGCAGATCCTGAGATCAAAAGAAAAGCAATAGAAAAAGTAAGTGTTAATATTTTACCTGATAAAAAATATAGCAGGAAGGAAAAAAGTGAACTTTTGACATGGCTAAAAACAATAATATAGGAATTTATTATGTGAAGTTAAAACTTAAAAAAAGTGACTGTACAGCGATGTTTTGTTATCCGGCTTTACATAATATTTTACTTTACATAATATGACTTTCCGGCTGCTCACTGGGTTCATATAAGGACCACAAATCCCATTGAATCCACCTTTGCCACTGTGAAGCTCAGGACCTATAAGACCAAAGGATGCGGATCAAGGAAAGCGACACTATCCATGGTATTTAAGCTGGCTATGGAGGTGTCAAAAACCTGGAGGAGGCTCAAAGGATCAGAGTTTATCGTACATGTACTGGAGAACAGGAAATTTGTAGATGGGGAGTTAGTTGAGGGGGTGGCTGCATAGTGAATAGCAGGAGGATATGTGATTTCTCATCCACAACATTTGACAGTATCTCTTATTTTTTCTCGCTCTTCGTCTACTTTTCTAGCTATTTCAAGCTCTATGTTTTTTTTGCTTTCCTCAAGTTCTCTTGCTTTCTTTCTAAGGTCCAGTTCTGCCTTAGCTGCTATTTCTAGTTTTTTGTTTTTGTCTTCTATTTGCTCCTTCAATTCCTCTAAATCAAGTGATACTTCTTTTGTAGCTTCCTGTTTGGCTTCCTTCTTAATCTCATCGGAAGCTATTTTGACTTTAGTTTCAATCTCCTCCTCTATTGATTTTTTAGCTATCTTAATTTCCTCTTCTTTAACAGAAAGGTCCTTCTCTCTTTCTGCAATATCAATATCCCTCTTTTTATTCTTTTCTTCAAACTCCTTGCTGATATCTTCTCTTAGCTGTTTAGAAATAGTTTCGGTAAGAGGAAACTCTTTATTGCAATAAGGACATTTTATTGTTTGATTATTCATTTTAATTAAAAATATATTTAATTTTAATATTACAGGTACAAAATATCGAGCTTATTGTATCACAAAAAACCTTGAAATGCTTTCATGCCGTTTTCAACATCAATGTTGGCCAGGGTAATGTAAATTGTTGTCGTGCTTATGTCTGAATGGCCCAAAATCCGTCTTAATGTTTCAATGTCCTTTGTTTGTTTGTAATATTGCGTGGCATATGTATGCCGAAGTAAATCCAAACGTTTGGATTTACTTCGTTATCCAAACCTAAATAAAATCCAAACCTTTTAAAAAGATGCCCTGTAATTAAGGATTTTTATCAAAAAAGGTTTGGATTTTATTCTTTTATTGTATGCTCTTTCTATCAAATAAACGAGATAGGAGGGCATACAAATGAATGTAGAAAACCTACGGGATAATTATCCCAAGCTCATTTCCTACCTGGAAACCAACGGCTACTCAAAGATATATGTTGACAGGTTCAAACGGGAGATTAAAAAGATTCTGGCAGCTGCAGGCTCAAAGGAATGGTCATGCTATAGGGATGTATATCTGGAGTACACCAAAACATCAAAATCCCCTGGTTATCTTCGCGAAAAGCGTACTATCATCGGTGCCATTGAGCAGTTTGATGTTTTTGGCAGATACCCGGATGGAAGACGCAGACACAAACTTTTTAAGAGAGGCGCTTAT
>CAYOLB010000209.1:0-1876 GCA_964404675.1 uncultured Atribacterota bacterium
TCAGCTGCTTTGCCGGCTATATCTGCACTTTCTACTCCGGCAGCCCAGACTACTGTATTTGTTTGATATTGATTACACTTTTCATTTTGAATAATTTGAATATAATCAGGGCCTACTTCGCAAACATTGGAATTAAGAAATAAATTAACACCCACCTTCTTGAGATATCTTTCGGCTTTACGGGAAAGTGATTCCGGCAAATTTGGAATTGTACGACTCAGGATATCAACAATATTAACACTTACTTCATCACGGTCAATTTCAAATTTTTCTGTTATAATTGGTATATATTCAGCTAATTCACCAGCCATTTCTACCCCGGTAAAACCTGCTCCAACTATAAAAAAGGTGAGAACCTTTTTTCTCTCCTTTTTATCTCTCAATTTACTGGCTTTGCTGAAAACATTCTGAATATGATGTCTGATTGCTAATGCATCATCATAAGACCAGAGCTGAAAAGTATTTTCAGCTGCCCCTTTAACTCCAAAGAAAGTCGGCTTTGAACCGGCACTAAGAACTAAATAATCATAATCATATGTATTTTCCTCTCCAACTACCTGTTTTTTGTCAAAGTCAAAAGAGGTTACATTATCCAGCTCAACTTTTACATTCCTTCCGGCAAATATCTTTTTTAAACTTGCCCTGATGCTTTCTTCATTCACACGACTAGCTGCAACTTCATGTAACTCAGTGAGTAGTGCATGATAGGGATTCCTATCAATAATTGTTATTGAAACTTCATTTTTATTTTTGTATTTCTTAGACAATTTTTTGGCAGTCAGGATGCCCGCATATCCTGCTCCAACAATAACTATCTTTGTCTTCATGTTTAACTCCTTAATTTTTTAACTTTATGCTGGTTTGTTTAATGGATTTTTTTCTATATTATTTTTCTTTTATAACCTATTATGCGTAAAAACTCAACCTATCTTTCAGTCTCACTAATACTATTTTAATAATAAATAGCTTATTCTATTGCTTCCATCTTTAAAATAGTAGAAAAAATAAGGAAATAAGTAATGAAAATATTTTGATTTCCCTTGCTCGGAAATCTACTATTTTTGTTGATGTACCTTAAAGGGATTGTGTTATCGATAGGAAATTGAACTGAGTATTATTTTTTTTCTAAGTTTTAGTAACCCAAAATTCTATATATATTTATTATAACATACTATTTTTCTAATAAATGAGGTACAAAAATATCAAAAATAATATAATGTCATATAACTTTGGTGCATGATGCTATATTACCAAAAAGTAAATTATTAAAATAACTAGCATACCGTAAAATTGATTAGAAAAATTTCATAATTTCTTAGCTCACCCAATTTCTATACTTGTTTTTTAAAAGACAGTTATGGTATTATCTATTACAATATTTCCAGCTCGTATATTTTATTTAAAAATGCATTTTGATATAATCATATAAGTGAGGTTATATGCTCAGAGAGTATTGTAGACTTTTTCGAATAATAAATGCACTTGCAGGCACTATAGCTGTTTTTCTAAGTGCTTATGTAGCTGGAACTAGCTCCTGGTTACCGGTTATCCTAGCAGCCATAAGTGTATTCTTAATTACGGCTTCGACCAATGCCTGGAATGACTATATTGATATTGAAATTGATAGAATAAACAAACCCCAACGTCCCTTGCCTTCTGGAACAATCACTCCCCGGGCAGCATTAACATTTTCCATAATAGGCTCTCTTCTTTCCCTGGTTGTAGCTGCTTTTGTAAATCAAACAACATTTATGATTGCCTTAGGCTCAAATTTATTACTCTACCTATATTCCTGGAAACTTAAATGCACTGTTCTGATTGGCAATATAACTGTAGCTTTTATTATCGCCCTATGTCTAATTTTTGGAGGAATTGC
>CAYOLB010000210.1:0-4183 GCA_964404675.1 uncultured Atribacterota bacterium
GCCACGTGGAACGGGTAGACATGTTAAAATATATTCATCTATCGAACAGCTTCGTTCTGTCGGAGAATTGGTTGCCTTTAAAATGGTTACAAAGGAAATAGTTACCGCTTCTCAACATTGGTTTGGAGAAGCTGGTAAAAGATATTTTCAATGGCTGGTCTCGACTAAAAAGATGGCCATGATATTTGAATTCGATATTGATTTTCGTTATGATTTGCGTAGTCCTGATTTTAAAATAGAACAGAAAAATGAAAATCAATATACATTGAAAATGCCCCGTTGTCTCTATCAAGTTCATATTAGGGATATCAGTTTTTATGATGAACAAAATTCCAAATTTTTACCCTGGTTACTTCCTGATTTGCTGAATCGAGCTTTTGGGTCTGGATTTAGTGAGGAAGATAAAAACCAGCTAAAAGAAGAAGCTAAAAATCAAGCAGCACAATTAGCAGAAGGTGTAGTCAATAAATTACAATCAGAAGTGGAAAGCTCTGCCAGACAAACATTGGAAACTCTTACAAAAAGCTTTGGGATAGAAAAAGTAAAAATTGATTTTAGCCAATCTAAAATAGTACCCAGCAGTGTTAATACCAATGGCCTGGAAGAAAATATGAAAAAGGCCAAAGATAAAGCAAAAGATTTGATTAGTCAAAGAAACAAATAATATGAATACTATTTATGGTAAGTATAAAATTTAAATTAGCAGGAAAAATTTGCAGCTTACTCAATAAATACCTTTGGAGGTGATAATAAAAATAGTTTTTAGGAATTTAGGTATATACATTAAAGAGTATTTATAAAAAGGAGAAAAATAGATGAATATCAAAAGGAAAAGTCTACAGTTCTTAGTAATTTTATTAATTTTTGTAAGTATTACAGCTTTATCGCTTGCCCAAGACAGGCATGCTCCTAAAGATGAAATTTCTGCTAATGGAATGGTTGCAGCTGCTCATCCTTTAGCAGCACAAACAGGTGTTGAAATTCTACAAAAGGGCGGAAATGCCATTGATGCAGCTGTTGCCACTGCTTTTGCCTTGAATGCAGTTGAGCCTAATGCTTCAGGTATCGGTGGAGGCGGTTTCATGGTCATACGTTTTGCCGAAACCGGTGAGGTAATTGTTTTGGATTATCGTGAAGTTGCCCCTGGTGCTGCTACCAAAGATATGTTTGCATCAGACGAGGCTTCTGAGCAGGGTTGGTCAAAATTAGGCGGAAAGGCTGTGGGTGTCCCTGGTACACTGATGGGTTTAAAGCAAGCCTTGGATGATTATGGAACAATGACTCTGGAAGAAGTCATGACTCCGGCTATTGGATACATGGAAAATGGATTTGAAATCACAGAAACATTTAGCCAAATGATTAATGACAATTATGACAAATTAGTAAATTGGAATGACCCTTTTGAAATAGCTTATCTTAAAGAAGGATTACCACTAGCAACAGGTGATGTTTTAATCCAAGAAGATTTGGCAAAAACTTACAAGGAGATACTTGATAAAGGTATTGAACACCTTTACGGTGGCGAATTAGGTCAAAAAATTGTAGACGCTGTTCAAGCTCAAGATGGTATCTTGGAACTCCAGGACCTCAAAGATTATCAACCTAGAGTACTTGAGCCTATTACCGGAGATTATCGTGGATATGACATCTTCTCCATGCCTCCACCCAGCTCCGGAGGAACACATCTAATTCAAATCCTTAATATTATGGAAAATTTTGACATAACAAGCATGAATTACCATGGACCAACCCATATTTCCGTAATGGCCGAAGCAATGAAGATGGCATTTGCAGATAGAGCAAAATATATGGGAGATCCTGCCTTTGCAACTGATATGCCTCTAGATGGTCTTACTTCAAAAGAATATGCTAAGACACTGGCAGATCAGATTGTAATCAAAGAACCGAAGCAAGAAGTACCTGCTGGTGATCCTACGGCATATGAACATCATAGTACCAGCCACATATCTGTTATAGATGCCCAAGGAAATGCAGTTGCTCTAACCCAGACCATAAATTATTTCTTTGGTTCCGGAGTAATTGTTCCTGATGTAGGGGTTATTATGAATAATGAAATGGATGACTTTGCCAAGAGTCCGGATTCTCCTAATGCCCCTGAACCAGGGAAGATTCCTCTTTCCAGTATGTCACCTACAATCATTGAGAAAGATGGTGAGCCATTCATGATTTTAGGGACTCCAGGTGGAACCAGGATATTTACAGCAATGACCCAAATTATTTCTAATGTGATTGATTTTGGTATGAGTATGGATGAAGCAATTGAGGCACCGCGCATGCATTGTTATTCATCTGGTGGAGAAGCAAAGCCTATTTATGTTGAAAGCCGTATTCCTGCAATAACAATTGAGGCACTAAGAACATTTGGCAATGAAGTCGAAGTTAGAGGAGCACATGACCTTTACTTTGGTGGCGCACAGGGAATTATGCTGAAAAAAGGTGTTCTCTTTGGTGGTGGTGATTCACGTCGTGATGGTGTGGCAGTTGGATATTAAGCAAATAAGCAGATTATTGAAAAATAAATAAAATGTAAGTGTCAGTTTTTCTATTTGACATTCATAATGTACGTGGGGTCAGGTCTCAACATTTGACATTTATCCTTCTAAATGTCAAATGTTGAGACCTGACCCCATTGGAAGAATTATAAAAAGGAGGGAATACCTTGCTCAGCATTGAATTACTCTATTTTATTGTGATGGTAGGGGTATTTGCGGTAAGTTGTTTCAAGTTTAAATTGCCGGTTGGAATAGCTATGGCATTATCAGCAATTTCAGGCAGTTTAGTGGCAGGTTTTGGCATACCTGTACGCCATTTAGTAGAAGGCGGATTTAATTATCTAAATACCATATTGGTTATTGCTACTGCTATGATTTTTATGAAAGTAATTCAGTATAACGGAATGATGGATACCATAACCCGTTGGTTAATTGAAAAGTTTTATTCTAAACCTGCTTTCTTGATTATAGGTTTATCTTTTATTGTTGTTTTCCCGGGAATGATTACCGGTTCCTCAACTGCAGCGGTTTTAACCGGCGGTGTTTTGGTTGCGCCTGTTTTGATTTTTATGGGTTTTCCCAAAGAGCTTACAGCTGCAGTTATTGCTATGGCAGCTGTTTTTGGAGAAGCTGCTCCTCCAATAAACATTAATGCCTTAATAATTGGAGGAGGTATAGATTTACCTTATACTGGTTTTACCATGCCTCTATTATTAATTACTGTACCTCTGATTATTTTTACCAGTCTTTTTATAGGTAGAAAATATCTTAAGACATTCAATTATGAAAAAATGAAAGAAAAATTACCCAGTTCTTATTTAGGTGAATATGGCATACGATTATTTTTACCTATTATTATCTTATTTGCTCTTATGTTAAGAGAAACATTTTTCCCAGAGATGTTCCCAACCTTAGGAATGCCAGTTTATTTTTTAATAGCCGCAATTATTGGAATATTTTCCGGTAAAAAGTTTAATTTCTTAAAAATATCACAGGAAGCTGTCCATGATGCTTTACCAGTATTAGGCATCTTAGTAGGTGTGGGCATGTTCATCCAGATTATGACTCTAACTGGCTTGAGAGGCTATATTGTAATAAACTGTTTAAGTTTACCCAGGTATTTATTATATACAGGAATAGCAATCAGTATGCCACTCTTTGGTGCGGTATCTGCTTATGGATCAGCTTCAGTACTTGGAGTACCATTTGCTCTTGCTTTACTGGAAAGTAACCCTGTGATAACAGTATCAGCACTGTCCCAGTTAGCTGCACTGGGTGACTTAATGCCACCGACTGCTTTAGCCGGAATATTTGCTGCCCAGGTAGTAGGGGAAAAAAATTATTTTAAAGTTTTAAAATATTGCATATTGCCAGCAATAATAACTGCTGTCTGGTGTATCATTATTATTATGTTTGCAAATACCCTTGCTGATATATTGCTATAGAAAAGAAGAGAGGAAGAAAAAAATGATTACTATCGTCTACCAGTTAATAATATTATTCTTTCTGGTATTGGTTGTGCGGGACATGTTTAAAGAAGAAAATATTTGGAACCAATTAACCGGCTCAATAGTTATTATTCCGTTTATTTTGAGATTATTAATGATTAAATAATATTTGATTTTGCAAATATATTTTTGATGAAATGAGGAGTCTTAAATGAAGAAAAA
>CAYOLB010000211.1:0-5452 GCA_964404675.1 uncultured Atribacterota bacterium
ATTCAAAAAACCCCTCAGGGATAACCTGCGGGGTAAATATAAATAACAAAAAGTCGGTAGTTTGGCGATCATAGTTTGTATTATCTTTATCTATAATACAGACCTTAGACCCAATACTTTGCGTCCTGTCCTTTCGGACAGTTTACCTTTTTCAACTTTTTATTTCTCATGCGATAGGCATCACCTTCTCTTTATTTTTCTTAAAATGACATAAAAATTATAAATGGTATTAAATATTTTTGTTATATTCAGCTATAATTTAATTCTCATTATTATTCTATATCTAAATTATTCCCTAAAAATACACTTTTTAGACAGAAAAATCATTTCTTTAAAAATCAATTTTAAGATTTTTTTATCTTAATAATTTTTGTTATCATTAAATAACTACAATACTTCTTTTACATTATAAGAATATTTTAAAGAAAAATCAAGCTATTTTTTTATAACTATTTAATATTAATTTAAGCAAAACACTAAAGATAGATACTAATTATTGTTTATTACTATCCAGCTGTCTTTGTGCCTCTTTTAACCAATAATTCGCCTTGCTATTATCCGGATCTAGCTCAAGGACTCTTTGATAGTTTTGAATTGCCTGGTTATAATTTCCGCTTTCAAAATAAACCCTGCCCAACCAGTAATAAGCCTCCAGAAACCCTGTATTAAGTTTGATTGCTTGTCTATAGGAATCAATCGCTCGCTCATAATTCCTGCCATGGTAATAGTTGTATCCCTGTTCATATAAGTTATATGCTTCTTTACCATACTTGATAGAGGCATTGACTTTATCATAAAAATATTGTGCTCTAGGATAGTCCGGGTCTAACTCCAGGACTCTTTCCCAGTAGAATAAAGAATTTTCCAAATCATCGGTTTCGTAAAAGACACGGGCAGCCCAGTAGTTTGAGTCAATTAAATCAGGATATTCCCTGATGGAATTCAGGAAATAAATCAAACCCTGCTCATAGTCTTCTTTTTCGTAAGAATTGTAACCCAAACGGTAGTAAGCATAGCCTAAATTCTGCTTGACCTGGGGAGAAGTTAAATCTGCTTTTTCTATTAACTCCAGGTATCGTTTCCATTGTTCCGCCTCACGATAATACCAGTTAGTGTATTGGTACATTAATGCCAGATAATAATTTCCCTCAATAAAATCAGGGTCAATTTTCAATGCCTGCTGGGCATAATCAATTGCATCTGCCCACAGCTCTCTGCCGGGATAATGAGCTCCCTGGTAGGTATCCAATGCTTCTTCCATTTTATCAACTGCTTTTTCCAGTAATTCTACTGCTTCGGGGTGAGCATCACTAATAATTTCTACTTCCTGTATCTCTTGGGCAAAACCATTAATGAAACAAAACTGGGCAATAATCAATAAAGAAAACAGAATAATTGTGAAATAATTTATTTTATGTAATTTCATGGTTAGCTTCCCTCCTTTAAATTTAGGGATTAATTAATTTAATGGATTTGATGGGGACGCTTTTCTGTTTGGGCAAAAACAGAGAAACATCCCCTTTGGATATATTAAATACATTTTACAATGTTTCCTTTAAAATAGATAGATAATTTTCTGTAACCATCCCAAAATCGTCCCGGTAATCTGAACTGACAGAACTTGCTGGTGGTAATTCTAGGTCCAGAAAATTAAAGCGCTGCCCATCTTTGCTAATAGAAAAATCTAAATGGGGACCAGTTGCCAGACCTGTAGCACCAACATAACCAATTATTTCGCCCTGTTCTACTCTCTGACCAACTTGTAAACCCTGAGCAAACTTTGATAAATGTCCATAACCGGTCACATAGCCATTAGGATGTCTTATTTGCACATAATTTCCATAACCACCCTGGTCATAATATCTGGAAATAACTGTTCCGGAACCAATTGATACAACAGGAGTACCGGTTGGAGCAGCATAATCAATTGCCCGATGTGGCCGCCAGATTCTTAAAATAGGATGTAATCTGCTTTCAGTATAATTTGAACTTATATATTTATAATTAAGCGGGGCTCTTAAAAATGCTTTTCTTAGACATCGTCCGCTTTCATCATAATAATCGGTATTACCTGAGGAGTCTTCAAAAAGAATAGCAGTATGAGTACTCAGCATTTCTCCTTCATACACTGCAGCTAATATATCTCCCCAGCGGTAAAAATCTCCTCGATAAAGTTTTTCAACTAATATTTTAAAGGTATCTCCTGGCTGGCATTCCGTTAAAAAGTCTATATCCCAGGCAAATATCTCGGCTAACTGGATAGCAAGTTGACCTGAGTTACAATGCTCTACCATAGATTCATAGAGAGAACTTTTAATTTCCCCTTCAAAGCAAACAATTTCCCGGAAAATTTTATCCTTATTTACTACTATATCTTCTTCTGCTTGGGGGATTGTAATATGATACACATCTAAATCATTGGGTTGATAATCAAATTGAACAATCTTTCCTTCATCGTTATAATGAACTGCAAATTTGGTGCCAGCATTCAGATAGCCTATATCAACCACGGAGTGTACTTTTTCCTGTAATCGTAAAATCTCTACAGGAGAGATACCATATTTTACCAGATGTTGATAAAGAGTCTCCCCTGTATTCAAAGTTCCGGAAACTCTCTTTATATTCTCTTTTTTCTTAGTATAGGCTTGTTGATATCTCAGGGTCAATTCATCTTCAACAGGCTGTTCTTGATGGAGAGCAATTTGCTCCAGTTCATTCTGAATATCTTCTAAGCCCCCAATCTGCTCACTATCAGTTATACCAACATTCGATTTTTCTGTACCTTGCGATAGTTCCTGTATTGAACCCTCTATTTTATTTTTGACTATTTCCGAAGACGCTGCTGTATCCTCTGAAACATCGATATCTCGTTCCAAGTCTGCTTTTTGAATCTGAGATTGGCCATCATTATCTTTATTATCCCTTTCTTCTAAACCTAATGACATGAATGGTAAATTAAATAAAATACCAATCCCTGCTATCACCACAACTAACATTAAAAAGATTATTAATCCTTTATTGAATGATGAATATTTCTTTTTTAAATTTTTAGAATATCTTTGCTTATTATTATGGTGATTGCAAAATGTGCTATATCTCTTTATAGACAATGATCTGACTCCTCAGTAAACTTTGCAAATATTATAACATAATGCTGGAACAAAAAAGATATTTTAATGAAACTTTTTCTTTTTTCTTCTTAACAATTTTAAGACAAATAAATCAATTAAATTCTTCTTAAATTATCTTCTTAAAAAACTGTAAGCATTCAAGAAATAACGATCAGTCATTGATGCTAAATAATCCACTACTATCTCCTGTGGAGAATAATCATTTAGATACCTTTTTCCATTGTCTTCTCCCCTGTTAAAAATCCATTCTTGAAATACAATCGAATCATCCTTCTTTTCTTTTATGTCTTGCACAAAATGCTCAAAAAGGAAGAAAAAGGCTTTTCTGATTTTTGTTCTTTCCTTCTTTAAGGATTTATTTTCATAGATGTGTTGCAGGTTAAATGTTTTTAACTGAAAAACATGCTTGGCAACCTCTTTGGAATAACTTATTTCATTTTTCCCATAGGATTGTTTGATAACATCATGAACCAGGGTATTAATAATTTCACTGTTGTTTTCCCCTAGTATTTCTCTTACACTATCAGGCAAATCATCTTTTCTAATCAGGCCTATACGGACAGCGTCTTCAAAGTCCTGACCAATATAAGATATTGAATCAGTTATTCGAACGAGACAGCCTTCCAGTGTTGTGGGATATATAACTACTTCTTCTCCTTTTTGTTTGCCTTTTATATAATCTTGAATATCTTTTTCTGTTTTGTTGGGATTAGGCTCTACTGCAATTTCATTAACTTCACCATCATGTGATATTATCCCATCTCTAACCTGAAATGTTAGATTCATTCCTCTGTTGGCATCAGAAAGGCAATCAACCACCCTTAGGCTATGTATATTATGAAAGAAAAGATTCAGGTTGTATTGCTTGCATATTTCCTGTAATATTCTCTCCCCATCATGCCCAAATGGGGCATGGCCCAAGTCATGTCCCAAGGCAATTGCTTCAATTAAGTCCATGTTTAATTTTAAAACCTTACCGATAGAACGGGCAATTTGTGAAACCTGCAATGTATGAATACTGCGATTTGCCAACTGTTCATCAAAACTTGCAGCATTGTAGATTACCTGAGTTTTCCCAATATAGCGCCTGAAGGAACCGGAATATAATATATGGTCCCTATCCCGAGAAAAAGGACCTCTCAAAGGATGAGAAATAGGAACCTTCCGCCGGGCAGTAGAATTTTTTGTGGCATAGGAAGATAAACTCAAATCTTCTGTATCAAGTACCTCTCTCTGAAATTGTTTTTCATTCATTGATAAATACTTTTAATACTCCTGTATTTTTTATAGAAAATATTAAATTCGGTAACTTTTTATTTATTCAAACAATCTTTGCCAATATTTTATCTAATTAAAGTTAAATGCGCAAATCAAAAAATGATTAAGAGCATTTAAAGGAATTCAGCTAAAGGACAATCCTGGCAATTAGGACTATCTTTTTTACAATATTGTTTACCGACCATTACAATCTGGGCATGGAATTCATTGTATAATTGATAATCTGAAGGTAATTGCCCCATGAAATATCGTTGTATCTGTTCATAATCATCCTTCTCAGAGACAAGGTTATGCCGTCGAAAAATCCTTTTAGTATAGGCATCCACTACGAAAATAGGCTTATTCCCAGCATATAATAAGATGCTATCAGCCGTTTCAGGCCCTATCCCATTTATATTCAATAGCTCTTCCCTTAATAGCCAACAATCTTTGCTAAACATCACTTCAGCTATGCCATCATATTTTCCATAGAAAAAGGAAATGAAATTTTTGAGTCGTTTTGCCTTTAGATTATAATAGCCACAGGGTCTAATCAGATTGCTAAGAGATTTTTCATCACTATCAAAAAGTGCCTTTGCATCTAATAAATTATTCTCTCTGAGATTTTTGATAGCCTTACTCACATTCTGCCAGTTTGTATTCTGTGTTAAAATTGCCCCTATAATTATTTCTAACTCTGAGTCGCCTGGCCACCAATGCAAGGGCCCAAAGAACCAAGATAGGTACTTATGCATCGATAAAAGTCTATTATCAGTATTATTAGATTTTAAATTTGTTTTCTCTGTCGCCATTCTTATTAATTTCCGTACTATTCCATCAGAAAATCAGCCTTATGGACATTCTCCAAAAAACAAACCAATAACTGAATAGTTGCCTCAATGTCATCTGTATGACACATCTCCACTACAGAATGGATATAGCGAGAAGGAATAGAGATGCCCCCGGTAATTACCCCACAACGTGCTTTCTGTATGGAACCGGCATCCGTGCCACCTCTCTCCATAATATCGATTTGATACTTGATTTTGTTCTCATCAGCCAAT
>CAYOLB010000212.1:0-1800 GCA_964404675.1 uncultured Atribacterota bacterium
TAAGAGGATTGGCTTTTTAAAAGAGAAGAACCAGAATTATGCGGAGGGGGAGGATTTTTTAAAAGGGCAGGAAATCTATTTTCAAAGACTGCAAGATCATAATCTTGCTCAAGCTCAATATTGCCGGGACACAAAGGGCAGCCTTTGGATTCAGAATGGATTGGCCTACTTTTGCGACCGGAAGAAATCATTACCCATTCGCCAGTCATGGGATTGAAGCGAAGCTCTTGCATCTTTCTCCCTTTCGTTTCTCTTGATTAAATAATAATATACAACTCTTCCATCATCTTTGATTTTTTTTATTTTTTTTAATCTTTTTAATCTCAAGACAATTCCTTATTTATAAATACAAAGCAGGTGAGAGAATAATATATATTCCCTCACCCATTTTTTTAATTATCTAATACCCATTTCAATTAATTCTTTTAATTCTCCAATATTTTGCGGTGTAGCTACACCAACGCCGGTATTGATATGCAATCCTGGTACTTTATAACGTTTTGCCATAACAATCTGTTGAACCGGGAAGAAACCTTGCAAATAAAGCATCTGGTCAAAAGATACGCTTACATATCCTTTTTCAATTCCCTCAATTGTTGCAGGAGAAAGGTCAATTCCGCCACAAATTATCTCACCTGGTTTCTTCCCTGCAGCTTCCATTACTTTCATCAAATTTGAAGTTACATTTCCATGTTGTGTTCCAATTGCCTTTAAGTCAGGATTTCTTTCCAGGTATGCTGTCAAAATAGGTATGCATAAAGAAGCCTCTGCATCTACCTCTGCTGAAATATCAAGCTGTTCTACTATAAGCCCTTCTTCTTCTAATGCATCTACAATACCCATCGGGCTTAATCTCCTGCCTTCCTGGGAAAATAACCCATATACCAAGGCTTTATCTCCAGCAGACAGTCCTTGCCTAATCATAGTTTTACCAGTTAGATAGCCACCCCCATAGAGATCTGCCCCTGCATAACCGAAACCATCGGGTTGATATTTCTCCTCAATTGACGGAAGAGGATTGTTACCACTGGTAACAATGATGCCCATCTCAAAAGCTTCATCAACTAATGGTTCAAAGGCTCCCTCGCCTGGATGTCCCATAATGACAATTCCATCCGGTATAGCAGCCATGGCTTCTTTGAACTGATTAATCATCTTCTCAGGTTGCCATCCTGAATATTGCTCAATTAGTTTTACACCAAAATGTTCAGCAGCAGCCTTGGCCCCATTTGTTCTGGCCAAAGTGGAAGGATCGCCCTCTGTTCCTCCCATCTGCATATAAATTGTTAGTCCTTCACCTAATTTTTCTGCACTAAAACCACTCATTGTTACAGTTAGTAACATTAAAAATATCATGGTTATAGCCACAAATAAGATTCTATTTGATTTTTTCATTCTAATAAACCCCCTAAAATTTTCACAATACTAATCATCAAAGTATCCTTTCTTAATTAAAAATTATAATTAACCCTGGCTATTCTCACCACCTCCTTGATAATTATTATATTTTTCCTCATTATTCACTTGCTGTCCCCTATTGGCTATTCTAATCTAAAAACCTAAAAAACTTATTTAATTACGTTTTTATCCTATTGCTTTATTCCCTTTAAGAAAACGGTATCTTTAATCTTCTCCTTCACTTTCATATCTTTTGAAGTCCCGAATACAATATTTAAGATTACCGAAATTGCCATTACTAACCCGGTAACCAGGCGAGTCCAATAACCTCCTATTCCGGAAGCAACTACTCCTGCTTCCAGTGAACCAACAATATATGCTCCAAAAAAGGAACCGACAATA
>CAYOLB010000213.1:0-3724 GCA_964404675.1 uncultured Atribacterota bacterium
TATTTGCTATCTAAATTATTTTTCTATTCTGCCAAAGTCTGCCAAAGATAATCTATCGTCATTATATCATTACAGATTACCATTAATTCTAGCAAAATCTAAATATTTATTCTACATATTTTCCCCTATTATGTTATAATGTTTGATGTCATTTACTTTGATAAAATAAACCTAAATTGTTTCATCTTTTAATATAAGGATAAAGGAGAGCCTGCTATTGCAAAACAACAAAGATATACACCAAATTACACTAAATGATAAAGATATTTATTTGATTGGAACAGCGCATGTATCTAAAACAAGTGCTGAAACAGTAAAAAAATTCATTGAAGAAGAAAAACCGGATTCTGTCTGTGTAGAACTGTGCTCATCTCGTTTTCAATCAATTACTAATCCAAAAAAATGGAAAGAAATGGATATTATGACCATAATCAAGCAAAAAAAATCGCTTCTTCTGCTTGTTAATTTAATTCTTTCTACTTTCCAAAAAAGATTGGCAAGACAATTAGGAATTAATCCAGGACAGGAAATGATACAGGCAATCCAATCTGCTAAGGAAAATAATATTAATTTAGTCCTAGCTGACAGAGATATTCAGATAACCTTTACCAGAATTTGGAAAAAATTAAGTTTTTTCGGCAAAATACGTTTATTCTTTATGTTGTTACTCAGCATATTTAATAAAGAAGAAATTTCTGAAGAGGAAATAGAAAAACTTAAATCTGAAGATATACTTACTGCCGCTCTACAAGATTTAGCTACCTCTTTCCCCAGGTTAAAACATACCTTAATTGACGAACGTGATCAATATCTGGCAGAAAAAATTAAAAATTCCCCTGGTAAAAAGATTGTAGCCGTCGTTGGTGCGGGTCATGTTCCTGGCATTAAAAAAGAAATTTTCAATTCTCATGATTTAAAAAATCTAAACCATATCCCGAAAAGTGCAAATTGGACAAAATGGATTTTATGGGCAATTCCAATTGCAATTATTATAATTGTTATCTTAACTTTTAGAATTTCTACTATAAGCGGTTTTAACCAAATCTGGCAATGGCTTATCTGGAATGGCTCACTTGCTGCATTGGGAACTTTCATTGCAACCGGTCATCCCCTTTCCATCCTTACTGCCTTTTTGGTAGCACCTATCAGTTCTCTAAATCCACTTTTGGCTGCCGGCTGGTTTGCTGGAATTGTAGAAGCAATAATCCGTAAACCCAGGGTTGACGATTTTGAGACATTAGGTGATATAACAACTTTTGGAGATTTTTTCCGCAATAGAGTAACTAAGATATTACTAATAGTAGCCATGGCAAATCTGGGCAGTTCCTTTGGAACTTTCATTGGCGGAGCCAGGGTAATTAAAATATTTATTGATGCAGTTTCTTCCTTATAAAAAGCCACTTCTTAATTCAATGCAAAAAGGCTACTGCTTCTTTCTAAAGCAATAGCCTTTTATAATATTTCTAACTAATATCTGATTTATTCTGGTTCAATAGTAATCTCTTTGGGTTTCTTTTCCGCTTTTTTTGGTATAATTATCTCAAGTATACCATTTTTAAAATTGGCTTTTATTTTATCCTGATCAATCTCAGCAGGTAAAGAAATAGTCCTGGAATATGTTCCATAAACCCGCTCACAACAATAGTAATCCTCTTTCTTAGTTTCCTTGTCCTTTTCAATTTCACCCTGAACAGTCAAATTGTTTTCACTTAAGGAAATCTTTACATCCCTTTTTTCAACTCCTGGTAACTCAATTCGGGCAACTAGCTTATCTTTCTTATCAATCAGATCAGTAGCAGGTGACCAGATACCACCTTCTTCCCATCTTCTTCTCCTATTGCCACTTGGTCTGCCCGTTATATCAAAGAAATCATCAAAAAAACTACGCATTAAATTTTCCCTAGGATCCCAGCGCATTATGTCCATAATAATCCCTCCTTCTATACTCATATTTCTTTTATTTTACATAAAATAATCTAGTAGCATTTTTAACGAATCCTTTATCATATCCATCTCTTCATCTGAAAATTTTTTTTGAATTTCATGTTCTAAATTTTCACGATTTTTATTAATCTCCTTTTTTACCTCCTTCCCCTTACTGGATAATGTTATAGCTATCGTCCTGCGGTCATAGCTGCTTGTTTTTCGAATACAATAACCTTTGCGAACCAAATTATCAATTACACGACTACTTCTAGATGGTGACAAATCCATTACCTCTGCCATTTCCTGGCAGGTCATTTCTTGCCCGTTTTTTTGGGCCATGATACCTTTGTATTCAGCAATAGAAAGATTACAAATCATGTTCATATGCTTCTCTTCAAGCACCTTATTTAACTTCAACCTAACAATTAGGTTCAAAATATTTTCTGTCATGACTGCATCCTCACTTGTCACTAACATTATGTGCTAGTAGCATATTTACTATAATTATTTTAATAGAAAAAGGAATAAATTGTCAATATTTTTTGTAAATGCCTAGAAAATTTTATGATAGCCCCTTTGATTCTCTATATCTAAAAATTAAATTATTTGTAGAACTGTCATGTTCAGGAGATGATATATGCTGCTTGGTAAGTTCAGGTAATATCTTTACTGCCAGGCTCTTGCCTAATTCTACCCCCCATTGATCAAAGGAGTTTATTCTCCAAATTACTCCCTGAGTAAAAACGCTATGTTCATATAATGCTATGAGCTTACCCAAGGTAGTAGGAGTAAGCTTATCTAAGAATATTGTGCTGGAAGGACGATTCCCTTCAAAAACTCTATGTGGTATTAGTTTTTCAGGGGTTCCTTCTTTTGCAACTTCCTGCCAGGTCTTACCAAAAGCTAGAGCTTCAGCCTGAGCAAAAACATTTGCGATAAGTAAATCATGATGGTTTCCTATTGAATGAAGAGATTCATTAAAGGCAATAAAATCACAGGGAATAAGCTTGGTTCCCTGGTGAAGCAGTTGATAAAAAGAATGCTGTCCATTTGTACCAGGCTCACCCCAATAAATTGGGCTGGTTTGGTAAGAAACCTCTTGGTTATCAATTGAAACATGCTTGCCGTTACTTTCCATCGTAAGCTGCTGAAGATAAGCTGGAAAACGTTTTAGATATTGTTCATAAGGCAATATTGCTAGACTTTGAGCACCAAAAAAGTTATTATACCATATGCTCAATAAGCCTGCTATTACCGGAATATTCCTCTCAAAAGGCGCTTTTTTAAAATGTTCATCCATCTGGTGAAAACCAGCCAGCATATCATAAAAATTATCAGGGCCAATAGCAATCATGGTGGATAACCCTATCGCTGAGCACATTGAATAACGCCCTCCAACCCAATCCCAGAATTCAAACATATTCTCTGGCAAAATTCCAAATTCTTTCACTTTTGATTTATTTGTGGAAACCGCTACAAAGTGTTTTACAATAGACTCTTCATCCTTCATACGACCAAGAGCCCATTCCCTAGCTGTTCGTGCGTTAGTCATAGTCTCCTGGGTTGTAAAACTTTTTGAAGAAACAATAAATAAGGTTTCTTCAGGATCAAGGTCTTGAGTTGCTTCAGCAAAATCAGTCCCATCAATATTGGAAATGAACCGAAAACATAAATCTCGATTACTGTAATAGCGCAAAGCCTCATATGCCATTACCGGTCCCAGGTCCGAGCCTCCAATACCAATATTTACAATATTGTGTATAGCTTTGCCTGCATATCCTTCCCATTGACCATTTCG
>CAYOLB010000214.1:0-3753 GCA_964404675.1 uncultured Atribacterota bacterium
AAGCTTTATGAATTTACAATTGACGGCTGTATTATTAAAAAAGATGTCAATGAGTTCCTGCAGCTGGCCTGGAAATTATACGAAGCTTTTTAATGCATATCATGATTCTTCATTGCTTTTTAGAGCCCTTGTCACAGAATCAATACGGGTCCTTACTTTCCTGTAATCTATTTTCTTCCAGGCTTTTAGAATAGGTATATATTTACTGTCTCCGCTGTCCTGGACCTTATCCAGGAGAAGCATTATCATATCTCTTGCCCTATCTTTTTCTATTTCCCATCCCGTGGGACTGTATACAAGCATTGGCAGCCTGCCGCTGTATTCTATTATTAAATATTTTTTTACTATCAGCCAATCTATTATTGAAGTTATATCATATATAGGTGGAATTCAATTAAAAATTAAGTATTTTCGGGTTTTTTGTTATAGTGTTTTCTGGTTATCCAGGCATCATTAAAATATGCTTTGCATTTTAAAAATAAGTATCGGGGCATCCCCCTCAAAAGAGGGTCCTGGAGAATTTTTATAATTGTAAGAATCTATCAATTTTTTTGCTTCCCCAATAACCCGGTTAGCATGCACTTTTTTCCATTCTATAAAGTTTTAACAAATACCAGTTTTTATTTTCATGTATTTCTTAAACTCAGTATTTTCTTTTAATAATAAATCTATAAGCTTTTCAGGTATGTTATCAAGAGTCAATCCATCAACACTAAATTCATAGTCTGCTCTGCTGTTGAATTTTTTTGTTATCAATATTGGGGTATGCTTGGCTCACCTATTGGACGCTTTTAGAACTTTTACACAGTAAAATATAGGGTTCTAATATAGAAATCTCCATTAATTAAATCAGATACTAATAATATTTAGGAGCTCAAGTGCTGCCTCTTCGGGACCTCTTGTTTCGAAATTCTTTATTCCCAACCTAGTCCTGATCTGTCCTACAAAGATACCTTTTTCAAAGAATGCATTAAAATATTTCTTTGCAAGCTTTTCATGGAGTTCTTTGTACTGGGGCGGCCCAAAGATATTAGCAAAATACGAATGTGTCAACCCAGTAGTGGTCGTAGTGCCCTTACTCATAACAATGCCTTCTCCAAATATTCTCAGTGCATCTTCAGGGTTTTTTAATCGCTCAATAATAGGATGTTCTTTATCTATTGCCTCATAATTATTTGCATATAATATATAATCAATTTTATATCCTTTTATAATGTTATCATAAGAATTAACTGGAATAACTATTCTTGCATTTATCTGGCTTGCGCTCATTATAATTGCCCTATCCATCTGTCCGAATGCATAGCCTGGCCGTAGATCATCTAATCTTAAAAATGCTCCTATCTCGGTACCAAAACCTTTAATAATTCCATGAGGATCTATTTCAATAGATCCCATATCATCTGCAATGATATACAAATCTTTTATGTAGTCCTTGCCTATCAACCTAATAGCTTCAATTGTCTCCGATTTCCCTGCCCCAGTATCCCCTATTATTAGTATGGTTGTATCTTTTTCTCCTTTCAAGTTCAATCTTATTAGTGCTCCATGAAAAGGAAATTTATGATTCTTCATCATCACTATATTATGAAGAGTTAAAACCATTTTTTTCAAGTAACCAAAATATCCGAACTCATCTCTATTGGGTGCTGCTGCTATTAATAAATTATTCTTAGTGTCTTCGAAAAAAATTGTTGGAGTTTCTCCAAAAACATCTAATGAGTTATCTGAAACACCAAAAAAATAAAGGGCATCAGGGACCTGCTTAATATCATCATCACTGGCAAGTTCAAAGAGATTGCATAATGAAAAACCAAGATCAAAGAATTTATTTTGAAAATATATAAGAATCAATAATTTTCCTACTTTTGCAGGGAAGCAGACCCATTCATCGCTGTTTATATTTACTAAGTCCAGCGGATTTTCTGTTACTTTTTCGAACTGACCTGTTCTTTTATTCATTGGTGGATTTAACACAAGAGGCGGATACAGGAGAATCTGTCTAATAGTTGGAATTCTTTTTAACTTTTGATATATTCCCTTCGGCATGGGTATTGTCTTTATAGATGTTATAGCTGCTAGTTCAGAACCTGCACGTACCTGTCTATAAACTCTTGGATGGTTACCCGTAATATTTTCTTGGATATTACGATAAGTAAATCTGACCAGATGAGTGAGTTTTTCTATCGTCTCATTAAATGTCCTATATGGTCTTTTTTCCAGGTCTTCAAACTCTGAGCTACACAATATGAACCTATCAAAGCTTCTCCAATAATTATACAGGTACTCTACAAAATCATTTAAAAGATTAGTATTGGTAGCAAACTTTTCAGATCCTTTAATAATTCCAGGAATAAGTTTAATAGGAATTTTAACCAGGCTTTTTAATGTATCTATAAGTATGACAATATCTTCTTTTGATATTTTTCTACCATTATCAAAAATATTTAATAGTTCCGAACCCTTTCTAGATAATTCCTCAATGCATCTACCCAAAACCTCATAAAAAAGTGCACTTGATAGAAGTTCTTCAGGAGTTTCGCATATTCTTCTATTTATAGTAAGAATAACCTTTTTATCGAATATTTTGTGGGAGTATATCTTCATTACTGTTTTTTGTTTATAGAAAAATATGACTTTTAAAGAAGCTGATACTACTACATTTTATATAATAGTTCAATACTATTTCCTATTCTTGGTTATGATTTTTAATAAGTAATTTTGTTTGTTAGAATCCTTATATTGTTAGAGAGCCGTTTATTTTTGCTGGCTCCCCTTAGTGGACATATTCCGAACTTATTATTTCACCGAGTTTATTAATCTACCGGATAAACTTAAAGAATATCTTGGTTTCCGTCATTTCTTCACTCATGCCTATGCTCTAGACTTACATCCCTCAAAAATCGAATCCCTAATTGAAAAAATATTAGTAACATTTAATGAATTAAAAGAAGAAATTTTTGGGTTTGAATTACTATGTTGTTTTTTCCTTAACATTTTAAGGTAGATTCGGGCATATATTTCTACAATTTTTTTACGTCTTTCTTCTGGAGTAAGCCGGTCAAATGGATTCCTGAGATTTGGAGTTCCATCATAAGGAATTATTTCAATTTCCATATTTTCTATATCTAAGACAGACATAGCATAAGAATAATATTCAACTAAGATTTTTTCTCGATATATCCTAGACAGTTTCTTTTAAAAAGCTAGATTAATACAGCAGACTTTTTTCTGATATACCTACCTTTATTTTATCCTATACCTTGTTCCCCTGCCCAGGCCGATTTTTTCAATTTTATTCAGTTTTAATAGCTTTGAAAGCACCTGGTTAACTGTAGGTCTTTTAACATTTGTCTTTTTCGTTATCTCAATAGGTGAAGCTTCTTCTACTGTTTGTAAATATTCCCAGACAATAAATTGGTTTTTTGAAAGTAATTTTTCTATATTTTCTTCTGATATCAGATCAACTGCCATTTGTGATTGCTTTAATATTATATCCAGAAAGAAATTAAGCCAATATGAAATATCCGGTTTTTTTGTTTTGAATGTCTTTTGTGATTTCCCCAAGCTGATATAATACTCGGGTTTATTATCTTCAACCAATTTTTCATGTGATATATATGGCATGAACAGGTAGTCTGATTTTAGCATCAATAAATTTGTTAAGACTCTAGATAGTCTGCCATTTCCATCTTTAAATGGATGTATATTTAAAAACTCTATTATAAAATTACCTATAATAATAAGAGGCTC
>CAYOLB010000215.1:0-3518 GCA_964404675.1 uncultured Atribacterota bacterium
GAATGTGAACAGAAAACAGATGCCCAGCTGGTTTTTCTTAGCTTAAGTAACCAGGAATATTATTATTGTCTCATGAAAAGGTATGAACTTCCTTTGATGAATTATATTCGAAAACTATCCGGTTTAAACCAAGCTGATGTTGAGGATACCCTGCAGGAAGTATTTATCCTGGCATATCAAAATCTAAATGATTACAATTATAATTTTAAGTTTACCAGTTGGATATATCGTATTGCCCATAATCATACTATCAGTCTTTTTCGCAAAAGGAATAAATTTAAACAGGATATTTCCTGGGATGAGAAAGACTTAGAGCAACTTGTACAATCTGATTTTGATATAGAACAGAACTTATTACAACAAAATGATTATCACAATTTGCTGCAAGGCATAGATACATTACCCTTAAAATACAAAGAAGTCTTACTATTAAAATTCATTGAGGGAAAAGACTATAAGGAAATTAGCGATATTTTAAGAAAACCAATTGGTACCATTGGTACCCTAATTAATCGGGCAAAAAACAAATTACTTCAGGAAATAGAAAATAATCAAGGCAGGCAAAAAAATGAATGATTTTAGCAAAGAAATATTGGAAAAGATTAAAAAAGAAAAAGTACATCCTAGGCCACGCTGGTATTTTCTAACTCGTGATTATTTCTTCTGGATAATGTTTGCTATTACCACACTTCTTGGTGGAGTTGCTTTTGGTATGATTCTATTTATTACCACAAACCTAGATTGGGATATATATCAATACTTAGGCCTTAGTTTGTCAGAAGCAGTTGTGAAAAGTTTGCCATATCTCTGGATTGCCTTGTTGATATTTTTTCTGTTTGTTACATATTACAATTTTATCCATACACGTACAGGCTATCGTTATCGTTTTCTAGCAATATTTCTTATTAGTCTACTTATTAGCTTCCTCTTGGGTTTTGGTTTCTATCATTACGGGTGGACCGAAACTGTAGAGAGGCAATTAAGGGCAAGATTCCCTGGATATCAGCATATGGTCTATACTGGAGAAAACCAATGGATGAATCCCGAGAAAGGATTGCTCAGCGGGATAATTATTGAAATGAATCTCGAAAAGAAATCTATCGAATTGAAGGATTATCAGGACAAAAAATGGGTAATTGATATTAATCATGCAATGATACGTGGAAATATTTCATTAGAAAAGAATATGGAGCTAAGAATAATCGGTCAAAAAGTATCAGAGAATGTTTTTATGGCTTCTGAGATAAGAACAAGGATGCAGGGATACCAACAGGGAAAAGGTAGAAGACAATAATGATAAGGTAATGTTGTTTTGTTAATTAAATCAAAGTTAAAACATATATTTAGTAACATGCTTATATCTACCGCTCAGCAATTCTCTTATTGTTCATTTTCGAAGCCCACCATATATATAAGAATTCTATTATGATAACCAAGAAAATCATTATTCTATCATATGCTTTCTGATGATATACACCTGTGGTTCCTATTTCTGGAAACGGTATAGGATCGATTGGCAATCCGTTCTTTATTGCTAAATCTCTGATATCTAACAGATGGATAACAGGTATTCCTACACTTTGATATTCGAAGATGAGTCCCCGCTCACCATTGTCTGGTATCTCCAATTCATTGAGTACTAAACCATTGGGATATTTTAGAGAGGCTTCAGTATTACCATAGTTAGGAGTAGCACCACCAATATTGATGAAAGCTTTAGTATTTTGTCCAGCAGCTGCTTTCTCATAAAGTTTCATCCTGTATTGAATGTTTTCAGCGATGTTATTCATATTAATAAAGTGCGAACCTGCATCTCGAATAATGTCCTCGATAATTTGCCGAGAATCAGGATAATACATTCCTTGAGCCTGATCAAAATTTCCTCCCATAGATAAAGCCAATAGATTATAAGGCAAAATCTTTCTTATATTTAAAACCTCTAACATGTTTATGAAGGTAAATTCGGGAATATTTGCTCCATATTGTGATGCACCTACAGAGTAGATGATCAAAGGATTTAAATCCATTATTTTGGCTGCAGAAAGAGTAGCTAAAATTAATCCAGGGAAGGAACCACTGGCACCAATAGCAATCACATCACCCTTTTCTAAATTTATCTCCTTAAAATATTTTAGCATCAAGGCTGCAAAGTCCGGATTACTGCTCGTTCTTTTGGAATCAATATTCCCTAAAGTGGTGGTAATTTTTGTAAATTCTTCTCCAATTATACCAGTCTGGTTAGGATCTAATCTTTTGTCTATCGGAATATTCCTGTTTAATCGTTCTTCTTTAATGGTTTCCAAACATGTTTTCATAAGCTGTGCAGCTTCGACCTGTTCAGCAAAATAAGAAGTTTTTTGAACTGATTTTGTTTGCTCCACCAAGAATATTCCTATAAGCAAAATTATCATTGCTACTCCAATTTGGAATAACGATAATTTCCCTTTAACCCATTTTTCCATTAATTTACCTTTATGTTATTAAAATATTTAAAAACTTATTATAATACAATTATTCTCAAAAGAAAATTTTAGAAAAAAGTTAATCCTAATTTTAGAGAAAATTTAATACTGAAAGGTAACAAAATCAAGAACCCTAAATAATCTTTGCTCATTTCTATCCATTTTATTTTATTTAACTATAGAAACTGTCATCTTTAAAGGTCATAATACTTAAACAATAATTTACCCATAAAGATAAAGAAATGCTAAATATAATATTTTTTACTTTAAACTCTAAAAAGATGAAAAGTGCTATAAAAACCAGTCTGCTCCAAAGTACATAATCCTAAATTACCTATTCATTTCTTTAAAAAATACTTTTGTGTTAAAATAAAAAAGAAATATAATTAATTATTATTATCACTAGGAGGAATATTGTGAAAACAATAAAAAAATTCTTATATTTATTCTTGTTAATTTTTTTAATGGTGACACTTACTAGTGTTCAAACTTTTTCCGCTGAAGAGCAAACTGATATTTTAATTACCTCTATCGGACAAAGTGCTGATGCCAGAATGATAAATGTTCTACTAAAAAGGCATAATATTGAAACAGCATATGAACAACTTGCTCCTGCTGAAATCATTAAAGATTATAAAATTGTAATAGCTGTAGTCGGGGGAAGTTCCAAAGGATTGGGAGCTGCTGGTATTAATCAAGATGGCGAAATAGCCAGAACAAAAGAGCTAGTTCAGGAAATCAAAGAGCAGGAAGTTGTATTGCTGGTAATGCATACCGGTGGCGAGGCCAGAAGAGGAGCATTATCAGACGCCTTCTTGGGTGAGATTGTTCCCTATGCTGACCATCTAATTGTGGTTGAAGCAGGTAATATGGATGGCTATTTTACCGATATAAGCAAGGAAAAAGAAATACCTATAGAGATTGTTGCAAAAATTGTTGATACCGGTGAATTGGTAAAATCTTTTATTGAAGAAAACTTAGAACAGTAATTAATATTGATTTTTATGGAAAACTAAACAATCAAAAAGTCTGGGTGTACCTAAAAAATATCCCCAG
>CAYOLB010000216.1:0-8317 GCA_964404675.1 uncultured Atribacterota bacterium
CTATCAAATCTATTAAGTAGACTCATTAATCCACTAGAATCTTCTCTCAAAAAAGAGTCCTCTCCATTTTGATTTTTTACTGGTTTTCCTTTTTTATCCAATACCTTTATTTGTACAAGATTAATTGTAACTGATAACTTTCCAATTTCTTCTTTGTTATCTTTATTTTTTTGTTCCATAATTTTTTTTATGCTAATGAACCATGAAGGTATTTATCTAATTGTTGTTGAGTATTATTTTTACGACCATATTTTTCATGGAATTCATTATGACAATACTTTATTATTTATCCTTTTTTATCTCCTCTATCTCTCCACTCAAATCTCCGTGCAAACCTGAAAAAATATCAACCTTTTTTAATCGCTGTGGAATTCCATCATGGCAAACTATTATTATTTCACCATACCTATATTTATGTCTGATTAGCAATACTAAATTTCGTTCATTTTTAGTAAGAATTATTTCTTTTTTAGGTTTGTTTTCTGAGAGATTATTTTGCATCTTTTTTATCGCTATTAAAGATTCCTTGTATGTCAGCAACTGTTCTTTCGTGAAGTTTTTTCTTCCACAAAATCTCTGTTGCTTTCTCCATATTTTGGTTTAATGAAGCCGCTATCAATTGAAGAATAAAGTCAACATCTTCTACCTTTACCTCTGCTTCAAGAAGAACAGATAGTATCTTTTCAACAACTATCTTTCCTATCTTATCTCTTAATGTGCTTAGGTCATAAGTCTCTTTTGCTGCAATTTTCTCCAATATTTCTAATGGTCGTTCCTCTTTAGTTCCATCCTCATATTCAATACACACAACATCATTATCAAGGTATGTCGACCTTTTGCTTTTTACAAGATTTTTAATTTTATGTGGTCCTATGAAATATCCGATATATTTTTTCATTATTTTTTTGGAATTTTATGCCCTGCCTTGCTGGCTTTACTTATTTGAATTGCCTTTTCTTGTTTTAAGGCACTCTCACGACTATTATGTCGACCTAATGTCTTCCCAGTGCTACGTGAGACTAAAACATATTTTTCTCCACGCTTTACTACTACCATAATAATGTTTAGTTAAAGAGTTCCTTAGGAACTAACTTCATAGTTCCATCAATCATTTTACAAAGGAATTTTTCACCTTTTTCCTCAAGAATAGAACTAACTTCTAATGAATCAAATACTATAGGTTTCTCATGAAAAACTGGAATATCTATTACTTTCTTAACTTCTACCTCTTCTTCTTTTCCATCCTTTCCATAAATTTTAATTTTTTTTATTTTATCCATATTATTAATTAGAACTATTTATTCGACCTTAATTAACGTATTCTACCCCAATCACATACTCTCTTCCATCCCTTGTTCTTGTTTTAAGAACTACCTTACCAGTTTCGCTGTCATTAATTGTTGAGATTACATCAGCCTCTATGTGTTTATAAAGCTTAACATAATCCATTAAAGCAAACTGCTGAGAACTTCCATCCTCATACAATACTTCAATTGTCTGTTTTTCTCTCCATCTCAAAGTAACTGGGTCTTGGTCAACCTTATCGACTAATGTCCTCCATCCAACTATCACTTTTCCATCTATTGTCCTCAATTTAACTACTGGGGGAACTTTATCTTTATTTCTTTGGTAGTAAAGAGCTAATTGTTTTTTATCAGCTACTTGTAACAATAAATCATTAAGAGTTTTATTTTCGCCCTTTAAATCATTTATCTGCCCCTGTAATTGACTATACACATCTTGAGGGATTTCTTCGGATGGACTATCAGATAAAGAATCTTGTGATTTTAAGATTGTTTCCTTGCTCTTCTCGTCAATCTCTTTTTTTATTTTCTGTGTTTTTTTAACCATAAAAATTAAATTAATTTATGTTTTTTCATTTCTTGGTCAGTAAGACCTAATTGTTTTGCAAGAGGAATCAATTCTGATGGTATTTTCCCTTCTGGTATATCTACTTTTGGAGAAGGAGACGCTCCTGCCCCAGAGATAATATCACCAGAGAAATCTACCTTTGACTTTCCACCTGTTGCTAAAACATAAGCATTTTTTACCCTTTCCTTAACCTCTTCTTCGTTGCTGGGTTCTCCTTTAAAACTATCATAAAAGAATTTAACTTTTTCTTTTAAGCTAGAATCCTCTCCACTAACTGAAGATATAATATTTTCAACCTTAGCTGTATTTATATCTTTTTTGATACCTTCTATAGCTTCAAGAGAAGAATGCTCCACTGTTTCCAGCTTTTCCTTTAACTCCTTTATTTCTTTCTCTTTATTTTCTATCACCTTTCTTTGCCCTCCAAGGTTTTTATCTTTATCTTTTTCTACTTCTAGATTTTTCTGATAGGTTTCTAGTTCTTTTTCTTTCTCTTCCAAACTTAATACTAATGAATCAACCTCTTCTTGCCTAGAAGCATTTGCTTCCTCTATAGCAGCACCTCTTTCTGCTTCTAACCTTTCTTCTATTTCTTCTTGAGTAAATGCCTCAACTTTTTGTCCATTTTCATCAAAATATTCTGCCATTTTTATTTATTATTTAGTTATTTTGTCGACTTTTAACGGAGGTTTTTATTACCCAGTCCTCGCAACTGGGAACGACCAAATACTATTTTTATGTTTTAAAATTTCCCTCGGCCTTTAACTCGTTATATGTTTCTAATTGAGGCTTATTTTCTTCTCTGTGTTGAGCCAAAATTTTAGATTGCTCTTCGAACCACTCCTTAATTAATGTTAATCCATTAATAGTCCCCCTTGCAAACTGTAACCGTAAATCATTAGTAGCTTCTTTTGCTATAAATTCTAATTGACCCTGAATATATAATTTTAGAACTTTTTCAAATCCGTTATGGTAAAAAGACTCTGCCATTGAAGCCCTGTTCAAATAACTTTCTTCATCTAAAAAATCTTCTTTCTGCGCATCGGATAAATCAATACTAGATAAAAGATGTCTTAATAATTTTACTGAATCTTTTTGACCATCCATTATTGATACAAATTAGAGTTAAAAGCTTGTCCTGTCAACTCTCCACCCAATTTTCCCCCTTCTACTGGCAAGACTGGTTTTTTAATTCCTGGAGACACTTGTGGCGTAGATTCTTGTCCTGCTATAGGAGCAGTTCCAGTTTCATTGCCCTGAGCCGCACCAGGCTGAGCTGCACCAGGCATTACAGGTTGCTCTTGAGCATAAAGTTTAGCAGGGTCTTTCTCCCATACAAGAGCAAATTCCTCCTGAATATATTGTGGATTTAATGGAAGACCCATTGCCCTAGCTTCATTTATCATTTGACTAAATAACAATTTAGACATTTCACTTGTTTTCTTTTCTTTTGTATCAACACTTATTAACCAAGTTAATTTTGCTTCTTTTAATGCTTTAGGAGAAATAGCAGTAATCTCTACAGGATAACCTCTTTTTTCTTCAAGAGATTCTTCCCAACTTGAAATTGTTTCAGAATCTGGTAAAGAATCTGTTGGATAAATAATACCAACACCAGAACCCTTTCCTTCTACCACTCTTTCGGTTGTTACTATTCTATATCTATTTACTAATATTCCACGAGCATCATCAACAACTTTATTGATTGGATTAAACCAATTTCTTAAAACATTCATTAATCTTAAATATTCAAGCTTCTTTTCAAGTAAAGAAGCAGCTGCAATAGTAACACCAAGCATAATTCTTGATTGTCTCTGCAACTCAACTATTTGAGTAGCCAGCATTTCTCCTCTCTCTGGTGACCCAGTAAATGTTTGAGAAAGCGTTTGAGCATCAATCATTTGGTTGAATTCCTGTATCATCGCAAACTCAGCATTAGTAACTCCCTGTCCTATATTAGGAACTATAGGTTGTAAAGAGTTTGGAGGAACACCCATTGTCATTTTACCAGGAAGCAACACCTTTGAGGACAAAACTCTTCCACTAGCATTTAATAATGGGACCAAGAAGGATTGACTTGTTTTAAGATAAGCTAATCTTATCATCGAATCCAATAATTGAATTGGGTTTTTGTTTTCAAATATAAAAGATTTGCCATAAGCAAAATCTGCTCGTATTGGTCTATAATGCTGCTGGACTATATTATATTCATAATATCCCCAAGGAAAAGGAAATCCAATCGGCAACATAGGAACACCATTAACAATAATCTGATATTCATTATTTGGCTTGTCTTCATATTTAATAATCTCTACCATTCCATCTTTCATGTCAGGGTCCAATCGCCAACTATTCTCAATCAAAGCATCAGAAGCAGTGCCAGAGAAAGGAGTATATGCCTTTTTGACATATTTAAAATTCTCAAACTGACCATAAATCTTCTTTGCCTCATCATATTGTTTATGTTGAAGAATAAAAATATATGGCTGGTCTTCAAAAGAATATTTTGTTAAATCACCAAGATAGACTGATAAACCTGATATAATATTTCTAACAGGCCTACCTTTTCCATGGATGGTTTTAGGCTTTATGCCTTTTATTCTAAATTCTCCCTGATAATCCTCAATAGGAGCTTTTTCAATTGTAGCTCTATCGTCCCATATTTCTTCAACAAAAACATCTCCCTGTTTAAACATCTCGTAATATCTCATAATCTGCTTATCTTCATCAACTTCTAACTCATGTGTTTTTTCTATAATATCTCCCATGGATGAACCTATCTTTCTTTCAACTAAATTATTTTCGTCAAAAGCAGTTACGGTTCCTTTAAGATTTAAACTAACCATTGAAGATACTAATGAAAACAATTTAGTCCTTAATGTTCCAGATTGATAGTTAACCTCACTAGCGTCTTTTTTGGGCTTTATTTCTGTATTTGCTAAAATTTCATTCTGCTGCCAATATTGGTCATAAGTCATTCCATCAAATTCACGAAAAGGTAAGTTTCTTTTATTTTTAGCATTCTCTAATCGTGATTGAAGTTTTCTAAGATATTCACGCTCTTCATCGTTGTACTCTATTTCAGGTGAAATTTCTGAATCTTTTTCTTCCTCTATGAGGACACTTGTTTTTAATTCTTCTGTTTCCATATTATTTATATTTGAAATGGATTAAATAAATCACTATTTGAGTAATCATTACTTGTAGAAGGCAATTCTGAGGCATCAGTAGAGACAACATCTTCTGTAGCAAATGTCATTGCAAAAGCATCTGCAACATCAGGACTCTGAATCCCTTCCTTCAGTAATTCTTCTTTACTTATAATTTGTAGTTTTCCTTTTGTTCCACTTAATTTTATTTTATATTTTATTTTTGAAAGTTGATACCAATCATCATTAGACATTAACTTACCTCCCTTTTTAATCCATTCCATTGCTCTCCAATACATCTCAGCCCTCAGATTAACAAATCTTTCTTCATCATACATAGGTCTAGAAGCACCATTAACCCCATAGACACCTAATAAGTTCCTAGACAGTAAATCATATACTCCTTTTCCTACTCCTAGACTATCTATGAGAATATTCTGTGGAGGGATTTTCTGTCCTCTTTCATCTTCTTGTTTTTTTAAATTCATTACCGTTTCTGCAAGTAGCATTGTATCAGAATCATTTGTCTTATGTGCTATTCTTGCAAGGTTTGTGTATCTCTGAACAATTACACTCATATTTCTACCACCACCAGCAACATCAACTCCTAATTTATTCACACCAAAACCTATACCAATATCAGTCATTGCTCTTTCTATTTCATCTCTAGTAAGCAGCTGAACCCATCCTCTCTCATCAGCCATTCCTTCTTTTGGTCTCTTACATTCATAAAGAACATCAAAGAATGGTTGTTTTCTCATTTCGTCAACATATTCTGGCTTTAATCTGCCCTCTTTAATCCCCTGAACATAATTAACAACAAATTTATGATACTTAATATCTTCAAATGATTTTTGGAAATGTTCTGATTGCCAAGGATTTCCTACCTTTACTAAGAAATTATCTGTTTGGTCTCCAAGCATTCGCATTACAAAAGCATGATTCTTCCCACTAACTAATGCAGACTCATCTTCAACAACATTCTGAGCACCAAATCCCATTGCCTCTTTTGCAGAACAAATAAATAATTCTCCTAACTTTCCATCATCAATGTTAAAGTTGATTCTTTTTTTATTCCGATACCTTCTAATATTAGATTCATCTTCGCCTGGCCCAACAATAAACCGCTGACGAGTATATTCATTGTCAAAAATATGCTTAATGACATAATCCATTATAATATGTGCTTTTTCTTCCTGTTCAGCAACAATAGCCCACTTCTCAGCAAAGGTTGATACCCTTGTTAAAACAGCCATTGAGATAACTTCCGAATTATGTGTTGGAATATGGTTTTTCCCTATAAGATATATTCCATCTTCACTATCTACTTGTATACAATTTCCAACTACCGAATTTATCTTTTTGATTTTTCTTATACAAACTTTCCTTTGCTTTTTTATCGGTATTACTTTTTTTCTTTTTAATACTGTTGGTATCTCTATAGTAGGTGTGAATCCTACGATATAAACATCTTGTCGCCCCTCAATTCCACTTGACGATTTTGCTGCCCTTACTTTTGTTAAAGACGTTCTCATCCCTAAACCTCTTACCAATTCTATTACTCCATCTATCAATTTTTTGTTCGTATTAGTAAAACAAATCCTATAATCATTCCATTTTCCTCTTTTTCCATTTCTTACCGACCCATCTGTATCTATCAAACCAGCTAGTAATTCTAATCTTTGTTCAATAGATGACAATAAATACTTTTCTGGGATTATTTTATTTCCCTTTTTTGTTTTGCCTCTTCCCTTTACTAGAAATCCTTCTTTTATCAACTCACCATATAATTTTTTAAAATAGCTTGTTATTGTTCCACTATTCCCAGATATGCCAGTTCTTTTATAGTTCAATCGTTCTATTTTTTTTATTACTGCAATGTCCTTTTCTGAATGAGTAATACAGTTTTTACTAAACGTTCCATCTCCAAGCCATGCTCCTAATACATAAGGATGGATTATCAATTGTTTATTTTCAAACTGTAATGGTTTTATATTAGAAACCCTGAAATAGTTATATTTTGCATCTAAATTATAATTTAATATTTCCTCAGTCTCTAATACTCTATATTCTTCGCCTCTTTTCCCATTTTTACTTTTCCATTCTTTATGACTTACTAGCCACTGATGTTTTGAATGACATTTTATTTTCTCACCATTTGTAAATTCTACCTCCAAATTAGCTTTTCCTTTAGGCATCACTGCCTTAACTCTCACTGCCATTCCCTTGTGATTAAAAACATAGTCTCCAACCATTAATTCCCCATGTTTCTTCCAACCTTTGGTAGTTAAAACTGGAGTATCATCACTAATTAATTTTCCATACCTCGTATAAGTTTCCACATGAATTCTGGGATATTTCTTTTTAAAGATAAGTTCAAATAATTCAGCTTGGCCATCAGTTAATTCAAATGGCTCACCACTTGAGTCCTTATACAAAGACTGGACCATCTGCTTGGTCTCTTCATATGTATTACTTTTTTTTGTCTCCATTCCATTCTGCTAATTTTTTAATACTTCCAGCTAATTCATTTAAAGATTCTGATTTTACCCCAAGACGTGATTTTTCTTCCCATCCTTCAAACACTTGCTTCCACAACTTGACCCTAGAAGCATCAGACTCTCTAATAGTTGCTTGGGTAAAATGATAATCTATATCTTTTTTAAACTTTAAGACATTACTTTCTAGATTGAAATCATCTATCATATCCAATACCTGTTTATTCTTGTCCCATTTTACAACAGTCTGCCAGCTTAGACCAAACATCTCTCTAAACTCAGATTTAGTTCTACAGGTAATTAGTTTTTGAAAAATCTCATCATCAGTATCATATCCCATATCCTTAAGCTTTGCCTTGGGTAATTGATGGAAAATCATAGGAATACTCCTCCAGAGAGCATACAAAGTAGCCTCTCTAGTTTTATAAACTGTTTTATTGTACTTTTTACTTTTTGCCATTTTAGTGAACCGTTTTAATAATTTAAAAAATCTTTTATTTTATCTTTTTGTTCTGTTAAAAATTTAATTGACCTAAAATTTCCTTTTTCTTCTTTTGCCTTTTCAATATAATCAACCCATTCCTGTCCTCTCTTTTGTTTTATTGTTTCTACTGCCCTATACACATCTAAGGGGTTCTTGGTGATATAGTGTAAGATACTATGGCACTTTTGACAAACAGGCACTCCATTCATTACATCATATTTCAATCTCAATGACCTGCTTCTCGGAACAAAGTGATGAAAAGTATTCGCCTGCCCACCGCAAACAGCACACCTATCACCCCACATCTCCATACA
>CAYOLB010000217.1:0-13814 GCA_964404675.1 uncultured Atribacterota bacterium
ATCAAATCGCCTTTTTCTTCTAAGTTTTTATACATGTAAGGAATATGAAATATATTGGGAATAACAAATCCTGTAGTTTTAAAGCTTCCAGGACTTCCGAGCACCAGTGCCTGCATATCAAGGTTACCTTCAATAGGATGGTATGCTCCGGCCATTCCGATAGAATATTTAAGGCCTGCTGAACTTGAACCTAAAAACCATCCAAGTCTGTCTTTATAATAATGTTTTTTTATCTCCGACAAAGTCTGAAATCTCGCAGTTCCATGGCTTCCATATTCATCTTTCTGAACATATCTTTTTTGAAGGCCTGTCCCAGTAATGCTAAAAAACATATATGATAAAAAAATTGCGATAGCTGACCATCCTAAAATGTTGACAGGACTTACTCTGGTAAAAAAATTAAAATAAGTACTTAAACTGGAAGCAGCATCAGTTAAAAAGTTTTTGGGAACAAGCAATAGGTTAAATCCGTAAACTTCAATAAACTGGCCAAAAACTGATGACAGCACTGGAAGGATTGCAAGCATAATAATAAATATTACAAGAGATGCTATAATACTTTTTTTATCTGCCATTACCTTTCTCTTTCCCTGTCTTTAGCCATACTCTTATCTTTTGACCCTGCAAGCTTTACTTTTATCTTTTCAACCCTTATTTTTTCTTTTTCAATGTCCCTGGAGATTTTATTTGTTATACTTTCTATGCCAGAACCTATCCTATCGAAGCGCATGTTTGTATTTTTTATTCTTGGTTTATCTGTTTTTAATGTCCTGGAATATATATCTCTGTATGGTAAACCTGGGTTTACCTTTATACGCTTGTCAGATTCTTCAAAATAGCCTGTAATTTCTTCTTTAGTGTAAGAAAATCCAAGCTTTTTACCCCTGCAGTATTTTTTCATTTTGGGGTGAAGAAAGCTTAAATTTTTATTTTGAATTTTCATTTCAATATTAAAGCTATTTTTCAGATATTCTTTAAGGTCAACAAGGTTTTTAGAGTTTTCTTTTGCCTCATCAATAGCAGCTCTTAATTGTTCTTTCCAGATAGGTATCCCCTTTTCTGCCAGCTTATATTCAGCCATTGAATACCGGCTTTTAGCATATGGGGCTTTTATAACCGATAGTTTTTCCCTCTGGCAAATTCTGTTACTTTCCAGCTTTAATTCCCTTAAGGTCTCCTTATTTGAAATAAGCTTTTGGCCATTTTTAAAAGACACCGAATTTACCACAAGATGATTGTGGATATGCTCTTTATCAACATGAGTGACAACTAAAACTTCATAATTTTTAAACTGGCTTTTTGCAAGCTCAAGTCCTATCTCATGAGCTTTTTTAGGGTCTGCCTCATTTGGTTTAAAGCTCTGGATTATATGATGATAACTTATGCCATCTGTTTTATTATATAGTTCTTTTGTGGTATTCATCTCATCTATCACATTCTGCGGGGAGCAGTCCTTCCCGCTTATTATGCGATCATCAGTCTTTTCTTTATTTAAAACATAATTTATTATATTTTTTATCCTTCCTTTGGAAGGAATTATTTTTAATACTGCCATAAGTATCTTTTTAAATTTTTTTCATAACTGCAGCTAATTTAACCCATGCTTTTTTTAAATCTTCTTTTATGCTTTTAATGTCATCGGATAAAGCAATTTGGGTACCGCTATCTTTATCTATTAGTTTTGCTATTTTATCCAGATTGCTTCCTATTCTTTTAATTTCAATAATTAGATCCCTTATGCCCGGTATAACTGTAATGTTTTTATCAAGCGAACATTTTCTAATATAATCACTACGCAAATATTGTGTTTTTGATACCTTGTCTTTTAATAGCATTAGCTCTTTTTCATCCAGCCATAAAGTTACTGGATAGTTTCTTTTTCTTGGCATTTAAAATTAAAAAATTGAAAAAAATATTACTTTAAATTTTTCTATTTCCATTTATATTTAGTAATTTTTTAATAGTATAAAATATATCATAATGTTGTATAAACAACAATATAAACTATAAACTTATTTTAGGCACTTAATAATAGCCATATATTTATTAGAACAAAAATGTAGAAAAAAGCAGTTTAATAAATAATTTTTTAAAAATAATAATTTATAAATGAATTAGAAGTTTATTTATTGTAGTATTACTGTCTAATTTAATTAAAATTTTCTACTATTTCAATTTCATCCACCGACAGACCATAAAGTTTATAAACCATCAGGTCAATTTGGTTTTCATATTGTTTTACAGTTTTTTGTTTAGAGAGACTCATTAAATAATCTTCATCTTTTTTAATTTTAAGAATTTTATTTACAATTTCAATAAATATCTTTTGATTATCCTTATGACAAATTCTAATCGGTATTTGTTTAATATATGTAGTTTTTACTTGCGAAAATACCCTTCCTTTGGTTTCTTGAGAAATATAAAAATATATATAGTTTATAAATTTAGAATTCAGAAGAGCCAGTAAAAAAAGTAAATCTACTTCAATATTATTATTCTTTGGAATAATTAAATGAACAGTTTTATCCAGAAATAATGAATCATAATCAATTGTTGCAATAATGTTGCTGGAAGTTTGCCTATAAATAATTTTTGGAGTAAATTCAAAAAAATTTTGAGAATATCTGAAAATATCATTATTATTTAAATATTTTTTATAATCATATTTTAAAAAATTATTTGGTTTAGTGTATCTGTATCTTTCAATATCTCTTCCCTTTAAGAAAGGTATGTCATTTTGATTTAATTGTATACCTCTATAGAAAATTCTATTACCGATTGAATTTCCATCCCTTTTTTTACCTTTTCCAACGGTCCAATAATTAAACCCAACATCTTTAACAAGAAATAAGTCATCAATAATACTTATATTTTTATGACTATATATTTTATCTAATATTAAATTAGTTGGTTTAAATTTACATGAAGATAAGTTCTTAACAGTAACTTTATGCTCTTCACGCTGTTTAATCGAAGTATCTGCAATTTTATAAATATAATTATATGGTAGCGATGGATTCTTAACTTTTTCGCATATAAATATACATACAAACACAGTTGGATCAGCAAATATTGGTAAACCCTTATAGTCGGTTATCATAATTATTTCAGTATTTAATACTAGGCTACTTCTAAAATCTTTAAAATAATCTCCATTTAAAAAAGTATTTGGTGAAATATATGTTAAAAATCCAGATTCTTTAACTAGTTGCAATCCTTTTTCATAAAAAGCAATATAAATATCATTATTTCTCTTAAAAGATGGAAAATATTTTTCATATAATTTCTTAAAAGTTTTATCAAACACTATTCCATATGGAGGATTAGCGATAACAATATTAAATCCATTTTTTTTATGAAAAATTTCAGAGAAATATACTTCAAAATCAAATTCCTTGTATCCATTCGTAACTTCTGTAATTAATTCATCAATTTGTTTCTTATAATCTCTTTTTTTATTTAAATTTGTCTCATTAAAATATATTGGTTTAATTTTCTCTAACTGATTAAAAGCATTTTGATTAAAAAGATTTACTTCAACTTTTTGAAGAGAATTCCCACAAACGATTTTGTAATCAAGATTTGGTAATGGTTTAATCTTTTTTATATCATCTTCGTCCACTACTAATGAAAGCCACAATCGAAGTTTTGCTATCTCTACAGCGCCTTGGTCAATATCAACTCCGTATAAACTATTTTCGATACAATCTCTTTTTAAACCATATATACTTTTATATGGTCCTGATTTATATTTAGACAATACATTTATAGTTCTAATAATTTCACTCATCATACCAACCAAGAATGCACCGCTTCCAACTGCAGGATCGCAGACTTTAATATCTTCAAGTTTTTTAACAATTTGCAAAGCATTTTCAGATATCTCAGATGGAATATCTAACTTAAGTTTTTTTACATCATCTAAATTTTCTCCGATATTTCCACTGTATTGTATCAGAAATTCTATTTCATCTTTTTCTATCTTACCTTCAAGCTCTGTGAATAAATAATTACTAAGGCTTTGCTGGCACATATAATGAACTATTTCGCGTGGTGTGTAATATGTACCTTTTGATTTTCTATCCTTTACTTCAAGCAAGTTTTCAAATACTTTCCCTAGCATTTCAGGATCGACTGCAACTTCTTTTTCAAGTGGCTCATCCTCCTGAACAGTAAAATTATACCTGTCAAATATATCAAGGATACCTGTTCCAATATCACCTTCGTTCATTGGTTCAGTATTTGAAAATAGATTATTGGGTAATTTAATATCAGTTTTTGACCAGTCATAATCACCAATTGGATCAAACAAACCACCGTTTAAAAATGGTATTTTGCAATTGAATTTACTATAGTAACCATCATCATGACTTCTGTCATATCTTAGTGCTTCATAAAAGAGAGGTTCTAAGATATCATTAAAGAAATTATTGTAATTACAATGCTTTCCATTAAATAATTCTCTAATAAAATTCTTTGAACCTGTACCCCAATCTGCATCTCTTAAAACTCCAAACCATCCTTTTTTTTGTAAAAAATACAGAAATACAATTTGTCCTAATAATTTCTTGGCAAAATCAACTGTACTGATATTTTTACTTTCAAAATCTGATTTTACTTTAATATCCTTATCAACGATCTCATCTAAGGCATCTTTTGTCTTAAAAAATAGTTCTCTATATTTTGTAAAAAATTCCTTTGTAACCTTTTCAACACTAAAAGCTTCCTCAAGCTCTGATATTCTTATATCTTGGTCATCTCTTGAAATTATTTCTATTAACTGTGCTTGTGCAGTATGGCTTTTTTCATTTGAGCCTACTAAAAATGACCATCTTTTAGCAGGGCTAAACTGTTCAATTAGTTTAGCAGCACCTTTTTTATCTTCAGTGACTGAATAATCCATTTTAATTAATGAAAACCGCCAGTCTTTTTCATCTGGTGATACAAAAGCTGCAAGTGCTGCATCCTTTGCATCTCCATCACAACCACCTTTTAAATACCAAGCAATAAAATTTCTTTGCATTGTCCTGGCTCTCTCAATTGAAGTGTGTTTTTGAAGTCTTATTATAAGTATATCTAAAATACTGCCGTTTTGATGATAGCTAGTTACTTTTTCAAATGAGTCTATGTAGGGTTTATAAGTATTTGGAATTGTAGTTAAATTGAATGCAATACCGGAATCTGATATAACCTCTGACTTTAAATTTAATAGTTCAATAATAAACTTAATAAATACTTCTTTTTCAAATTTATTCTCAAAGGTATTTTTTATAATCTTTAGAGATTGTATCCTGTCCATAAATTTACTTCCCTTTAAGATATAATGATAATATAACTTCCCTTATACCAAATTCAGCTTTAGGGTGTTCAATAAAATGCGACTGTAAAAATCTACTTGAAATATTAATCCGAAGGGTTGCATAAACTTTTACAGGATCCAGAAGTCCATCTTTTCCAAGTTTTGAAATTGATGATAGCGTTTCTTTAAGTGTCTGTTTTGGAATAGAGCCTTCCTCTAGTTTTTCTCTTACTTTTCTTAAGTATTCTTCCTGCTCATCGGTTAATCTTTGGGTATTCTTTAAAGTAAATTTTAATATGCCCAATAATTTCTGAGAACTGTCTTTTATAGCTTTATAGTCCTGCTTTACTAATTCTTCAGTTGTGGCATATATAAAGGCTTCTTTATTTTTATCAAGCATTTCATAATATATTGGTGGTATCTTAAATTTTTCTTCAGATGGACTGCTCTCAAGTACCTTTGCAGCTGAAATAAAATCATGTTCAGAAATATCCCCTGATATATTTGAAAGGTAGAATTTGTCCAGCTTATCTTTTCTAAAGTAAGTAAGAAGAGAGTCCTTAATTTCTGGATGAGCTTTTGAGGTTCTTGCTTTTTTGGGAAGCCTCTTTATTTTTTCAAACATCTCTTTATCATTTTCCCTTATATTTTTAATCAAAGTTAGATACTTAAGATCGCTTTCTTCAAGTTCTTCTTCACCAGTTATAACCTGCTTTGAAAATAACCTGTTAAATAGCTCATGAGAGCCCACGGGTTCACCTTCAGTTAATATCTCGGCATCTCCACCAAGTAAAGTTAAAAATGCATTTATCTTAGACTTTGCAATCTGTTCTAATTGTATCTGGTCATTTGACTGTTTTGTAGGAAAGAAATTATATGTATAGATATTATCAAATTTAGTATCAACCCTGTTTATTCGACCCACTCTTTGCATCATTCTGGTTGGGTTCCATGGTATATCATAGTTAATAACCACATTTGAGCGGTGAAGGTTTACTCCTTCTGATAAAACCTCGGTGGATATTAATACCCTGTAATCATCTTTTTTATCTCTTGCCCTTGCATCAAAGTTATCAATTACAGTGTCCCTTATTGCCTCTGGAGAACTACCTGAAAAGAAAAGAGCGGTACCATCAAATTTTTCATTTACATGTGAAGTTAAATACTGGGCAGTCTCTTTTGATTCAGTAAATATTATTAGCTTGTTTTTTTTAAGGATATCATTTTTTGATAAGCTGTCTATAAATTTAATTAATTTGGGGTCCCTTTTTATATCCTGCCATAGACTTCTTATTTGATACAGGATATCTCTGTCTTTTTTAAGATCGGCAATAAAATTATCTTCAAAATCATCTGAGAAGAATTGCTGGGCTTTTCCCTCATCAATAAATTCAATCACCTTATCATCCTGGTCATTTTCCAAGAACTCAAAAATCTTATTTAAATACTTTTTACTTAAATATACTGACCCCTTTTCGTATATAGATATAAACATCTCATACGATGAAATAAACCTATCAAGTGTTTTTCTGAATGCATAGAAGCTGCTCTCAAGACGTTTTACCAGTAGTATTTTCATGAATTTTCCCATATTTTTCTGGGATTGCTGTTCAAGTTGTGTAATCTTACCCTTGTAATATAAAAGAGGCATATATCTGGCATAACTGAACTTTTGTGTTATAAGCTCAATAGTATTGCTAAATATTTCATCTTCTAAATCATTTAATTCATAATATAGAGGTTTTGGGCTTTCAACTTCTGGAAACTTAAGTCCTTGAAGTGCGAGATCTTTAGGAAAGTATTGTTCTATCTCTTTTCTTGTTCTTCTTACCATCAAATACTTAAGGACTTTATCCCTTATCTCTTTGGCATTTTCTTTAACTGTATTTATATATTCATAGTAATTTGTTTTTCTGTTAATTCTACTTAGTTTCTGTTCAAGAGAACCAAAAAAGCCTTCCAGGTTTGCAAGATTTGGAATTGTGCTTTTTCTTGAACTTTGAAATAGCTTTATCTGGCTTAAAATATCTTTCGGTGAATTATTATATGGAGTTGCTGTAACTAATATTACTCTCTTGCCCCTGCATATCTCTGCAAGTTTTTCATATGAGATATTAGTCTCTGTCCTAAACCTGTGTGCTTCATCAATAAATACATTGTGATATGAATCTGGGTTTATTTTAAGTATTGCATCAAGCTTTCCAATGGATTCAAATATTGCAGGAATTCCAAACTCAAAGAATACATTTCTCCATGAGCCTGGATTGTTAAGATTTAAAAGTGCTGGAGGTGCTATTACAAGATGCCTTCCACTTAATTGTCCTGCAAGCAGTGCAGATATATAAGTTTTACCAAGACCTACAACATCTGAAATAAATACACCACCATATTCTTCTAATAACCTTCTGGCATTTAGTACTGCTTGCTCCTGGTATTCAAGCTTTAAGAAATTTTCTGGAAGAAATCTCGAATACAGCTCATCAGTTTGAGATAGTTCATCTTTAAAATACTCATATAAGAATTTAAGATATAGCTCATATGGAGTCACATCTTGTGATAGCCAGGTCTTTTTATTTATTGTATCAATATATTTTTGGCTTACATCTACAGCATCTGCCCAAAGCTGGTTAAATTTTGTAAGAGCAAATTCATAATCAACTCTGTTTTTAAGCTCAACATTAAATTCAAGATTATCTACAAGACCTGATTGACTGAAGTTGCTTGAACCAGTAATAACTCTTCCTGTGTCTTTGTCGCCTTCAACAAATGTCATGATGTATAACTTTGCATGGATATTTTGTGAAGGATATGCTTTAAGGGTTAGCTTTCCACTTTTTATCCATTCAATAAATTTTTCTACACCCTCTTCAGTTTCCTTGCTGTCTTTTGAGTTATCAAGTTCATTTACTGTAATTTCCTCAAATTCATCTTTTACCTGAGCATGAGACATTTGAAATGCAAGCTGTGTATTGTTTTGATTTACATTTAAAAATGAATTAGCAGACTGATTAATTAAGTCAAATACCTGTTTGCTTGTTGATATTCCAATTAATACTCTTATCTTCTCAGTCTTTTCGAGAGCTTTATATAGTGCATGAAATCCACTTGAATAAAAATATCCTACAAGGCAATCAAAAAAACGTGAATCTTTTATTAGTATTTCAAATCTGTCTTTAAGCGTCTGTCCGGCTTCGTTGGTTATAAATGTAGTATCTGTGTTCATTTCTTATATTTGAAACTTAATTAAAATATTTATGGCGTAAAAGATATTTTATTGATGTAGATTATATATTTAATTTCTTTTAACCGCAAAGATACATCATTTTTTTCAAAGTAATTAAAATATAAGTTTCCGAAATATTTTTCGATTATTTTATATATACTATTTCAATTTTATCTTAATAATTTGTACATTAGCACTCATTCAATGCTAATAGCAATTAAATACAATTTCATGATAAAATTTGAATTAGATTACATAAATTTAAAAATTTATATAAAAATAATATGAATGAAATATATGAAAAAAGTAAAGAAAATCTAATAAAACATATAGAATGGTATAAAAATAAAGATAGAAACGAAGCAACGACACGCCTTCAATTAATAGATACACTTTTATTCGATTGTTTAGGTTGGGATAAAAAAAATGATTTGACTTTAGAAAATCCAGATAATGATAACTATGCTGATTATACATTATTTAGTAGTAATAATATCAGGTATTTAATAATTGAAGCAAAAAAAGAGGGTATATATTTTGAATTACCAATTGGTTTTGAAGGGTTAGAGTGTAAAATCAAAACTCTATATGACGGCAATAAGGAAATAGAAAATGCGATAAAACAAGCGATGAAATATTGTCAAGAACGTGGAGTTCCTCTTGGTGCTGTGTCTAATGGACATCAAATAGTATGTTTTATCGCATCCAGAGATGATGGTATTTCTCCTTATGATGGAAAAGCTGTTGTGTTTGATTCACTAAATAGAATGTTAAGTGAGTTTCATAAATTTTGGGATTATCTATCAAAACCAGGTATAAACAATAGAAAATTAAATGACCACCTTTTAGGTTTAAGACTGAAAAGTCTTCCATCTAGACTATCGGCGTCAATAGACAATTATCCAGGATTTAAGAATAGAAATATATTACAGACAGATTTACAAATGGTTGGAGAACTTGTAATACAAGATGTAACAGATAACAAAGAAATTGAAACAGAATTTATAAAAGAATGTTATAGCTTAAGTGGTGCCATCTCACAATATCTTCTATTAAGCAGAGAAATTTTGCAAAATAGATATGCTGCTTTGTTTGATAATAAAAATGAAGAAATACCTGCTTTAATTCATGCAACTACAAAAAAAGGTATAAAAATAAATAGTGAAATACTCGCTGATAGTTTTAGCAATAAACCAATTTTAATACTTGGTGATGTAGGTGTCGGCAAAACAATTTTTATAAAAAATCTAATGAAAGTTGAGGGAGTTGATTTATTTAAAAATTCTATTTACCTATATGTTGATTTAGGTTCACAAGGTGCACTAACTCATGAGCTAAAATTTTTTATATTAAGAGAAATTGAAAGACAACTATCAGAAAATTATGAAATTAATGTCGAGGATAGAAACTTAGTTAGGGGGGTTTATAATTTAGATTTAAAAAGTTTCAGCGAAGGTATTAATAAAGATTTAAAAGAAATAAATCCACAAAAATATTTAGAAAAAGAAATAGATTTTTTAGAAAAGAAAATCAATAATAAAGAAGAACATCTAAAATACACTATTAATCACTTTTCTAGGGGAAGAAAAAAGCAGATCATTTTTATCCTAGATAATGCCGATCAGAGAGATGAAAAAACTCAACAAGAAGTATTTTTAATTGCACAAGAATTTGCCACACATTGGCCAGCTACAGTATTTGTCTCAATAAGACCCGAAACTTTTTTTAAATCTAAAAAAAGTGGTACTTTAAGTGCGTATCACACAAAAGCTTTCTTAATTTCTCCTCCAAGAGTAGATGACGTCATTTACAAACGTCTTGAATTTGCTTATAAAATAGCAAATGGTGAAATTCAACTAAGTAATTTAAATTCAGGGATATTTTTAAAATTAGAAAAATTAAAAATATTTTTAAAAGTCTTGATAAATTCCCTTTATCAAAATCAAGAACTATTGGAGTTTATAGATAATATTTGTACAGGTAATATCAGAAAAGCATTACAGTTAATAATTATTTTTATTGGAAGTGGACACATAAACACAAAAAAAATATTAGATATAGTAGAAACAGAAAAAAAAGATTATATAGTACCTTTACATGAATTTTTTAGAGCAATTGTTTACGAAAATAATGAATATTATAGCCCTGAAGCAAGAGTTACTCCTATTGTAAATATCCTTAATATCATTAATCCAGATCCTAAAGAGCATTTTATTTTGATGATAATAATTGATTATACTAATAAGTTACACGGTGTACCAAGTAAAAAAGGTTTTATAGAAAGCAAGATATTATATTCACATCTACAGGATATAGGTTACTTACCAAATCAAATTGAATTATTTCTAAATATTGCTATAGATAAGAATTTATTAGAATCTGAAAAGAAAAAAGAAAGTGAAATATTACCAAATTTGATAAGAGTAACTTCTCTAGGTGTATATCACTTAGAAAAATTTCTTAGATATTTTTCTTATATTGATGCGATTAGTGTAGATATACCAGTTTTAGACGAAGATTATAGAAATAAAATTAATAATGTTCACTCAATAAATGATAGATTAGACCGTGCAGTAATTTTATGTAAATATCTTGATGAACAATGGATTAATCTTTCAAAACAAAAAAAATTATTTTTTAATTGGTTTGATATTTCAAATGATTTAAAAAATGATATTAATAAAGTAAGGATTAAAGCCAATATTAATAAAAATGATATTAATTAATCAAATATAGGTGTTACTTCCCCCAGCTTTTTAAATTGATTCCTTAAAAATGACTTATCACAAATTCATATTTTCACTATAGCATTATAGTAATACTAATTTTATAAATAATAGAATTTTCTAAGGGGTTTGGGGACTCCCCCAAATACAACCGCAAATGTAACTATGTGTTACGTTTGCATATCTTGCCTATCAATTATTATATATACTGTGTAGGCTGTTGGAAAATAGGCCATAAAAAGCCAGGTTTTCAATAAATGCACAGGTTGTAATTTTACAAGTTCTAAGAAAAAGAGTACAAACAGGGGCTTTTTAAAAATGAGCCGTGTGCGAATTTCAAAAAGGGGGTCAGGGGCGTGGGGCATTTTATCCGAGGGCGGTGGGTGGGTGGTTTATTATGATATTACACATAGTAAAGGGGCTATTATCCTTTATAGGCATATTAGATGGTAAACCTGGGTTTACCATCTAATATCTATCATTTTTTATTTCTATTATTTCCAATAATTCTAATCTAATGCAGTAGTTCCGCAATTAGAGCAAATAACTCTACTGTATCCTTTGGACCAATCAAAATTAATATAATTTCCGTTATCTAAATTCTCTTCTATCTCTTGCCTTGATAACTTGCTAAAATCATTGTTGTATGTAATATCTACGCTTTTTATATAAAATTTTATAGAGCCGCATTTTTTACATTTCATACTAATCCCCTTCCCCGGCTACACTTAATAATCTTATTCCCATTTCACTATCAAACGGAATAAATTCAAGCATTTTCCCATATTCAATAAATCTAAATTCTCTTAATCTGTAATCTACCGTATAAATCTTATTTTTATATTTAATCTTTTTTAGCATTTTCCCCCCACCTTTTAATTTAATAGATTTCATAAGATACGTAGCCTTCTTTTTTAATAACTCTATTCATCTCAGCCAGTACTTTCCTGTAACACTTTGCTTTTTCCCTGTTTTCCGATTGATTTGTCTTGGTGCTTTTAAGTCCAGAGATAACCTCTTCAAGTCTTTCTTTTACTTTCTTAAATTCCCTATCCGTAATTTCAATAATGCCGTTTCCGAAAGTATTTAGACTCTCGTAAAAATCCGTACACTCCTCCAAGATATTTACCAATTCTTCATTATAAGACATATTAAAACTTGGATATTTATTAGTTAATATTTTTTTAACCCTGTATGCGTTCCTGCTCATATCATTTCCTTTCCTTACCTTTTTATAATTTCACTTGCCCTTTTTTCTCCAAAATACATATCTCTTTCAATTCCCAGACCAAATTGACCCTTTACGCTTTCAAGCTCACTAAGGCTAAAATATCCCCACTCATCATTTAAATCGCCAAAGATTGAAACATACCCAAAAAACATTCTTTCTTCCGGATTATATTCGGTAGCATACCATGTTCCAGCTCCAGACGGATTAAAGTACTTGGCAATTATTAGCGGGTCTTTTACTTCTTCCTGAGAGCCAATATCAGCAAACCTTTTCTCTAACTCTTTAGTCATAAGTTTCATTTTCCTCTCCCTTCTTAAAAAATAATAATTTAACTTCCGCATGTGTGAAGCATAAAAGAAGGTTCTGTATTTTAGTCAATGTGGAGATTTTACGGTTCTCCTTAAAAGGAGAATTGAGAGGGATAAATAGCGTTAGCGGTTTATGCTCGCAAAGTAAAATACTACATTTACAAAAGGCAGGTTCTTCTATAATTACCTTCTCTTAAAAGGAAGTTAAATCTAGTAAGCCCGCAGGGCTTTTGTAATTTATCACATACGGTATTAGGTCTTTGGGGAAAGCTTAAAAAATATACAATATGTTATATAAGTTTTACCGGTTTGGGCCACAAAGAAAAGGTAAACCTGGGTTTACCTTCAACCCGTTTACCCTGACCTCATAATAAATATTAGCGCCTATACTTACACCGGTATTAATTCTAAGGCCAATTATTACCCTTATCTTATCTTTCTTTGGGAGGAAGAGTGGGAGATTTATATAAACATAATAAAACTGCCCTTTTTGAGGGCAGTTTTATATTTATTTTTTTATTGTCATTCTTAAATTAGCCTGCTTTTGGAATAAATCTTATATCCAGTTCAGCGTCTAAAGCCTCTGCTATTTTTTCCAATATTCTTAATATTTCTCCATTTTCTATAAGTCTTCCCATTATTAATCTTTTTATTTAAGTAGTAGATGAAGTAGAAAGATTTTTAAATATATCAAGCTGTTCAAATACTCTGGCCGGTTTTCTTCCCTCTTCCATTTCTTTTCTTATTAGAATTGTACAGGGCTTTCCCGGAAGAGGCTCAACTACCTTACTTATATAATTATAGAATTTATACCTTGGAGAGCTTGCAAAATATTCCCTCTTTGTCCTGTAGTCATATATCCACATCTTAATTTCCTTTCTAATTCTAACCACCAATAAGGTTGTGCTGCCTGAAACTATAAAACCCACCTGAAGAAACTATTATATGGTCAAGTACATCTATACCTAATATATCTCCTGCTTTTTTGAGCCTGTTTGTAATTTCCATATCATCAATTGAAGGCTCC
>CAYOLB010000218.1:0-2695 GCA_964404675.1 uncultured Atribacterota bacterium
GCATAGGGGAATCAGGGGTATCACAGGCATGCAGACGTGTAGCTGATAAGATAAAGAAAGATAAAAAGCTGAAAAAAAAGATTGAGAGGTTGGAAAAAGTAATAAATCCGTGAAGAATGAAGACTTGACCCCTATGTTTTTTATTTGGTGCAATGTAGTTTATAGATAAAAATAAGCGAAGATGCGACCAAGGCCATGAAAATAAAGAAAAATACATTAAATCCATAAGAATTTATGACCCATCCAGCTGAAATTGGGAATAACGTAGGAAGTATATTTCCTGCACCGGCCAGTCCAGTATAAAGCGCCCTGTTTTCATTATCGGAGACTTCAAGGAGTACCCCATTTATTGAAACTGTATAAAGAGAATAGACGATACCACCTAAAATAAACACGAAGAAAAAGCCTGAAGCACTATGTGAGACCATTACAAACGTGGGTATAAACAGCGACAGCACTACGGTGCTATACAATAAAAAGCGATATTTAATTCTATGTGAGAGAACGAACAGGAGCATACCGGTCAGCACTACCCCGGATACCTTAAATATTAAGAATTTGCCTATTTGAGAGCTATCTGCCTGAAAATACTCCTTGGCAAATAATATGAGAAAGGGCAACATAGCCACGCTTATTCCCAGTGTGTTAACAAATCCGAGATAGTATTTAAGCCGTGAATTAGATTGTATCTCCCGCCTAACCGCATGTAAAAAAGCCTTTAGCCCAGCAATTTTATAGCCGGACTCGATTGTTTCTTTAATCCGCCAAAAACCAATAGACGCAAGGCTGAGAAAAACTGCTGCAATGAGTAACATGAATGCATAGTTCACTGGAAATTCATGAGACATTAATACCTTGCGGGCAAAAAAGGATGAAATTAAGACCCCGGAGCCGGTCAATACTTGTCTTAAGGAGAAAAATGACTTTCTGGCATCAGGTAAAACCGATTTACCAAAGATATCGGTATAACTAATATTCGCAAATGCCCCACTAAATGAAAAAATAGTAACAAGAACAAAGATAAACAAAATGCATACATCGCCGGTAAATGACATGAAAAAAAAGAATAATAGCGACAAACCTGTAAGAGAAGCAATTCTCGAATTAATCCCAAGCAAAAGGTATTTCTTTTTAAAACTTTTATTCTGCAGATAAGGGGAAAAGAAAAGCTGCGTAAAGCTTGAACCGCCCAGCATGATGGCCGTTAAAAAACCCACATGTAATGAGCTTCCACCTGATTCAATCAACATTGATGGAATGATCGTATCAATATCCATAAAACTCTGGGCAAGCGCTAGAAATATGCCATGAATTAAGAATGAATAAAAATTATGCCTTGAAACTGAGGCATTTAAATGATCTAAATTTATTTCGCTTTCTTTCATCCTAGAGTTCCAAAAAAATTTCTCCTCTTTCTAAACCCGTAAGAAATTATATTCATGATTACTATAATATCCACTATATTTCCTTAAAAAAGGCGTTTAAACATAAAAGATTTTATGTTTGATATCACCTCTTATAAGGGAAACTTAATAAATCCACCCAGAGCCTAAAACAAAATAGAAAAAGCTAATTTTTATTGAAGTCGCTGCTCGTATGAATTAAACTCATTTATTGAAAAAAACTGGAGAGCCCATGATTGTAAAGACTATTATCTTCGATTTCGATGGCACATTGGTTCATTTAAATATTGATTTTGATGTGATCCGCAGGGAGGTTGACAATCTTCTGGTAAATTACGGGGTAAGCCCGGGCAATCTAAGAGAGCTATACGTGCTGGAGATAATTGAAGAAGCTACCGCGTTTTTATCAAACCATCACCCCTCCAAGGCCAAATCATTTAACCATGATGCCCTTCAGATTGTTACAAAGCATGAGGTAAATGCAGCCAGGGAGGGAGAAATAATCCCTGGAATACCTGGCATGCTGAAAGCCCTTTCTTCAAAAGGGATTAAAATCGGTATTATTACAAGAAATTGTAGCAAGGCGGTAAAGATTGTCTTTCCTGACATAGAAAGCTTTTGTGATGTGTTCATTCCCAGGGACTATATCACCAGGGTAAAGCCTCATCCTGATCATCTTACTCTTGCCTTGGAAAAAATGGATGAAAACAACTACAAATATTGCTTCGTGGTAGGAGACCATGAAATGGATATCGAATCAGGAAGGCGTATGGGTATAAAAACCATTGGTGTCTTGACAGGCAAAAAAACCCGCCAGGATCTCATTGACGCTGGGGCCGATTTCATATTAGATGATGCAACTAAAATTCCGGAGTTTATTTTTGGTAAACAAGACTGAAGTAAATAATGTATTGCCGGCTGGAAAACTTGAAATCAAATTCCTGCGTAAGATGCTCATTAAATATAAACAGACCGACGATACAGTAATCTTGGGCCCCCAGATAGGAGAAGATGCGGCTGTAATAGACATGGGAAAAACCGCACTTGTGGTTACTACTGACCCTATAACATTTGTCTCTGACAATGTTGGCTATTACAGCGTAGTGGTTAATGCAAATGATATAGCAACCACCGGAGCTAACCCGAGATGGTTTACTGCCACGATTCTGCTGCCTGAGGCCATGACTACAAAAAATGAGGTCGATTCTGTCTTTAAGCAAATACATAAGGCATGCAAGATGTTAGATATCTCTCTAATAGGTGGCCATACGGAGATTACTTGCGGGCTTGAG
>CAYOLB010000219.1:0-8547 GCA_964404675.1 uncultured Atribacterota bacterium
TACAGCGTAGAAACTGTAGGAGAACTTTAAGAAATGTATCCTATTTTACCGGCTTAAGACTTAAAAATTTATTGGAGTTAGTCTATAAGCCGAGTTATAATCTAAAAATGCTTAAAAGATTTGTTTAAGGTTGTGATAAGGTAAATATCACTTAAATAATCTTTACATAATAATAAACAAAAATATTAAATATTCTTAAAAATGATATTTATATCGGAATATAATTGCTTTAATTTTCCAAGAAAATTATTCCTCTCACCTGTTTTTAGATAAATCGACTTTCTAGCTGTTCTTATGTCATGGGGATGTGCTTCAGGTATCTGGCATCTTCTCCTATGAATAACTCGTAGAATATCTGTAATTGCTGGGTATTTTCTATCAAGTGGATTGTTCTGTTCAATAAGAATCCCATACGATACTAATTTACCTGATCTATCTTTAGTTCTTTGGTTTATACTGTTATCTAAATTATTGTACTAATCAAAAAAATATTAACTTGAAAACTCCCTTATGTATAATAAATTAATGTACAATAAAAAGCCAATTATGGTTGCAATTTTAAGGGCAAGCCAAGGGATATTTCCTTAATCCTCAAGGCTTAAGGCTTAAAAATTGATTGGAGTTAGTCTATAAGCCGAGAACCATTCTTAATAGGATATAATTTCTTATTTTGCTGTGTAAAAGAACATGAGAAATTATATCGATAGCTTTCTAGCTTACATAAAAACTGAAAAAATGGCCTCCCCTATAACTATTTATAGCTATAGAATAGAACTTAAAAAATTCTGTGATTTTCTCTCTTCTGAAAATATTTCAGACTTAAACTTAATTAGTACAAGTACCGTAAGGCAGTATTTTTACTATGCCAAAGAAAAAAGGGGCTTGTGCCAGAGTTCCATATCTAAAATAATTGCCACAGTAAAAAGCTTTTTTAACTATCTGGAAGAAGAAGAAATAATAATAAAAAATCCAACAAGAAAAATAAGAGTTCCTAAAAAAATATGTAGAATACCATCTGTAATGTCTAAATATGAGGTGGATTTAATTATTAGATCTGTAGACTTTGCACCTTTAAGATGCAGAAAAAATAATATAAGGGATAAACTAGTTCTATCCCTACTCTACTATACCGGTATAAGGAAAAGTGAACTACTTAATCTAAACTGGACCGATATTAATCTTTCTAAAAATACTTTGATTGTAAGGAACGGTAAGGGTGGAAAGGATAGGTTAATACCTCTACATAAAAAAGTAACAGAACTACTTGATAAGTACCTTGATGAGAGGCTTCCCCTTAAGACCAATGCCCTTATAATCGGGGAGCAAGGCAGGAGGATGTGCCTGTGCAGTTTTAGAAATCTTCTTGATATATATCTTGCCTTATCCGGGCTTAAGAAAAAAGGCTATTCAGCTCACAGCTTCAGGCATAGTTTTGCTACTCACTTGGTTGAAGCCGGGGTTGATCTTTTTAAGGTTCAAAGACTGATGGGACATGCAAGTCTTGATACCACAAAAATTTATATTAATTTTAATAGCTCCCAGATGGCAAAAGCTGTGGATAGGTTGTAGGTAGGGATATACTCAATTATATAATTTTAAGTAATAGCAGGAGGAAAAGTCCCCCAAGGCAGCACCATAGGACTAATGGGAAACACCGGCTACAGTACAGGTCCACACCTACACTACGAAGTCCGAATAAACGGCATACCAGTTAACCCACGTTACCACCTCCCATAAAAGCTGAAAAAGAGAATAACACAAAACTAAATTTAGCCCATCCTCTCCCCGTATACACCATTCTATAGCCTCTCAGCCCTATTTTAGCTAATCTCTCATATATTTTCCCTTATTATTATATTTTTAGTATTATAATGTTAATAATGTTTGCAAAAGTAAACTTGGTGTAAATGGATCAAATAAGAAGAAAAATTAATCTGAAATTAATAGTTCTAGTCATAATTTTGACAGTAGCAACAATTTCACTAATCAGTTGCGGCACTAATGAGACTAATTTAGAAAACCAAGATCAATCTGGAACTGAAAAAGAGCAAGTAGTTTCTAACACTGAAGTTGAAACTAAAGAAGAAATAGTTAAAGAATTGAAAATCACTAGAGAGCAACTCAAAATCAAGGATACAAGAATAGAAGAACTTATAAATAAATTAGAAGTAGCAAAGGAACAACTTGGTGAAAATTTAGACTTAGATATCAGCCTAGAAGAAATTGCTGCCGAAGAATCCGATATAGAAAGAGTATCTGATAATGAAGATGTTTTTAATATATCTATTGCAAATGGTTCAGGTGTTTCTGGGATTGCAAGAAAAACAGCTGAATTATTTAAAAAAATAAAATATCCCGGTGATGTAAATAAATACAATATAACCCATATTACCAATGCTGATAACTTTAATTATGAAAATACCCAGATTATTTGTAAATCTGAAGACATACTACTGGAAAAAGCTGCCGAAGATATAAAAACTATATTAAAAACCGGGACTATAACAACTTCAAATGAAGTATTTAAAGATACCGATATTGCTATAATAATTGGAAAAGACTTTTCTCTACCCACTGATGTAGAAATGAAAACTGTGACAACTGAAAAGAGTATTGAGGAGCTAAAAGAAGAATTAAAAATTATAAAAGAACAGCTAGAAGATAGAGAAGTAATAATAGAAGAACTCACAACCGAACTAGAAATTGCAGAGTCAAGACTTGAAGAAAAGACAGAGTCGAGTGTTGAAGAAAAAAGATCAGTCAATTTACAAAATAGCATAATTGTAGAATATGAATTACAAGATATATATTACAACGAGAGAAAAGTTGTGGTATGGGTTAGAAATAATAGTAATAAAAATTTTAGTGGGTATATTGAATGCGAATTTTATAATCATAAAGGTGAACTGATATGGCAAGACTGGAGTAGTCCTACCTGGGATTTTGAAGTTAATATACCTGCAGGTTTAAATAATTATTGTATTATGTTTATACCCATAGAAAAAGGTTATCCGTCAAAGTTGCAATATGTAATAAGAAACCCTAATTTTTATTAACTATTTAAAATATACTTCCACAAATTTCACCTCTTTTTCTTGCCATAAATACCAAAAGAGGGGACTATTAAAACTATATTTAACCTATTTGCCCCCCTTATACGCCAATCTGAAGCCCCTCAACCCTATTTTAGCCAACCCGTAATATATTTTCCCTTCTTATCATATTTTTAGTATTATGGGAATAAGTATACTCATAATATAGAATATAAAATTTCCAATAAATATTAATACTATAAAAATAAGGACTCAAAAGAAATCTTAAGATTAAAGGAGAAAAATAAAAATGAATTTCTGGGAAGTTTTTTTAGGCGTTGCTGCTGGTCTAGCTGTAGGGGTAATTGTAAATATAATTGTTAACTGGCTTATTAATATATTTAAGGAAAGGAAAATTATAAACTATTTTAAATATGAAATAGATATAAATATAGAAAAGATTAATTCGTTTAAAACAGAATTACAAAAATATAAAGAGAAAGTATTGTCAGACTCTATAAACACTTATTTTGGCTGGTTCTATTTAAGTGAGATTATACTAACAACCATAAATCAAATCTTTTATAGTGGGCTTATTTATAGAAAATTTAATTACGAAGATATAGAAGAATTACAAAAATTCAAAAAAGATTTTTCGATCAGTTCCGAAAAATATATTAATGACCAGGTTAAAGAAAATACTACAAATTTTGTACAGGGCAATATAAATGTAAAACAAAGAGCATTGAATCAAATAACTTTCTGGGAAAATAAATTTAATGAACATAGAGTAAAATTAGAAAATATAAAAAACAAGTTATAAAAGCGAAGTAAATTTTTAGCTTCGGTCTATTAAGATGAAAAAAAATTTATTTAAGTTAATCAAAAAATATAAAAATTCCAATGTTAATATATTCTTAAATAAAAATAGAGGAATAAACAAAAATGTAGAAGAAGGCTTGAGACAATATAGAGAAACAGAAGATCTGAAGCAAAATAAACAAACAACTCCACCAAAAAATGAAAAGATTAATTTTAGATGCCTATGGGTATTTGAAATATACACACCTAATTATGTAAGTAATCTCGTAAATGGGATAGATAAGCTGCCTTGGAATAAAAATTTACATATACACGATAAGAAATATTCTGAAATTATAAAAAAATCCAGAGAGGGCAACTATAATAATTGGTATAATTTAGGGTGGATAACAAAGTCAGAAAAAAATGATATTCTTCCTAAAGATGTTGAATATCTTCATGGTTCTTTTTTCCAATATTTACCTAGTACATCCATATTAGGAATTCAGTTTATTTTTAAAGATACTGTATCTAATAGTATAGAAAAGATATTAAGAGATGAATATGAAACATTCGTGCTAAAGAAAGAAAGATTCTATGAATTTATTTCTCCCGTTATACAGAAAAAAAATAAAATAAAAAATTTTAAAGAAAATACTCATAATGAATGTTACGAATGGTTTAGAGTATTTTTACCAGGTTTATATTCAGACAAAGATACAAAAATTAAATTTCCGAGTTGTGAATTTTTAACATTAAAGGTAGCCAAACCTTATGAAAATAAAAGAAAATTTTCTGAAGATTATGTTGATATATTAGGACTTAATAGAATGCATGAAGTTTGGTTTTCTGAAGATTTTAAAGGCATTTTTCTTGAAATACCTAGGATAGCAGAATCCGATTTTTCTAGTATTAAAATTTCAGGCAATGATAAAGAAATCTTACCCGATATAGACTTAGAAAGGGATGGAGATCAAAATAAACATGGTATAGAAAGATATATGGAAAGTCTTGATGAAAATTTAGTCATTTGGGTTTTAGGTGTTTTATTAAAGACATACAGGGCTAATTTATATAGAATTAGAGATTCAATAAGTGAGGTATCATTTGGAAATATAAAAAAAGCTACTACTGCTTTAAAAAATATAAGGAGAAAGCAAGCATTAATTGATAGAAATCTGCCTTATTTTTTAAACGAATATAGAGCAAGGAAGAAAATATATTTTAGTAAGAGGTTACCTAAATTTAAGCCATTAGAAAAAGACCATTATCTTAAAAAAGATATTGAATTATTTGATGATATTTTAAAAATATCTTCAACTGAACTTGATAATATAACTATGGAATATAACAATGTTAGCCAATCTATTAGTGCCACCGCTAATATAATTTTGTCAATCACCAACGAAAAATCAAACAAAAGATATTTAATTTTACAATGGGTCATGATTATTTTGACAATATCAATTTTTATATTGTCAATAATTACGGCTATTGATAAATGGCCATTGGTATTAAATTATATTAGCAATTTTATTAAGAGCTTTGGGTCGAAATAATACTCTCCCCGTTCCCACCCTCTTTTTCAAATTCCGCCACTGCTGTAGGATCTTTCATTCTTCAAGAACTTTACCATTTACTATTAAGCAAAAGGGCGCTTTGATTATAAAACAATTTTTATAAGCAATGGCTCATTTCAGAAAGCACCCAAAAACAATCCACATAATACATACGCATAATTGCCCCTATAGAAACCAAAAATTATAGAAAAACCCGTCTTTCACTCAAGGTGATATTTTACTTTGTGAGCATAAACCACTGGCGCTATTTATCCCTCCCAATTCTTGTAAGACAAGAACCGTAAAATCTCCACCTTGACCTCATCCTGGGCCCTTCTTCTGCTCCGCTCATGGAAGGAAGCAATTTATATTATTCGGAAAGGGACAGAAAGTGAGTAGTTATAAAAATTTGTTAATAAACCTTATTATGCTTGATGGTTTTTTGGCTTAATTAGTAAAATCTATTAAGCAAATGTTGGATTAAAGATTGATTTTATATGTGTTTAGCATAACTCTACTTATAACTTAATCAAGATTATAATTCTTTAGAAGCTCAACTCCATTTTTAAAAGCAAACAAAGACCTGTCTTTTTCCCTATAAGTTTTCTGAGCAATTTTTAAAATATCAGCCCAATTTATATGGGGTTTAAATTTCATAGCCCCGAGTTTAATAACATGAAATTCTGGCTCCATTTTAAATCCAAAATCACTATACAATAATTTAGCCCATACATTTGCAATATTTTCAGTCCTTTTTAGCTGAATTTCGTCAAATGCTTCAGTGAATTTTGCTTCAAATACCAGTAATTTATTATCAATAGTTATAACCAGATCTGGTTTAGCATTAAACATACCTTGTAAAGCACCGAACACCTGACTTTCATTTTGGGTGAGCTGAATACCTTCTGTTTCTGCTTTTTTTCTTATCTGTTTTGGATGAGTCAACTCTGGATTACATAAAACTTCAGGTAGCTGGGAATACAAACGGCACTCCTGGATTTTTTCTAGCTTCATTACTAGTTTTGTCAGATCATCCATAAACTGATTAACTGATGGTTTGAAGTTTTGAAATGCATCGCGAATTATTGCGACTTCACAAAATATACCAATATTATCGTATTTAAGATTGGTTAAATTAATATTGGGATTTTTTGATGCTAGCTTTTTTAAGAAGTGTCCGATTGGACTTTTTTCTTTAAGTCCAAGATTTTCGTGAAGTAATCTAAATAAATGAGCGCAAATTGCTCTTTCTTCTCTATTATATTTGTCGTAATTTGTCATCTGCCTGTCTTTTTATTTGATTTGCTTGTGATGCTTCTGGCATATGATGTTATACCTTTATTTTTACCAAATCAATTTATCTTCATTTACGATACCTAGTCGTGATGTCATTTTGTATAATATATATTCATTTTAAATTCATATGAATTTTGATATTTTTCTTTAATTTTTCTAATTATATATTATCTTTTTATGAAATTTCATACAAATAAGAATCTCAGGATGCAAGAATGGAATAGTTAAGTAAAAAATCTAAAAAAATCCTTTAAGGTATTTGGTAGGTTGGTTGATGTTTTCTTCATTAATTTTATTATCAATTTAGCTTAAAAAGGTAAACCCAGGTTTACCTTTTAATTATATTGCCTTCAGTAGCTTCAGAAGCTAACAGTCTAATTATTTCACTTTCTTTATAACTTCAGATAATCTATTCCAGACTGAAGTTAAATTCTCATTTATTTCTTCCGAGATATAATAAAAAGTTGTGGATTGGCATAGAAAAGAAGCATATCCTCCTGTAAAATATTTATCAATTTACCAAAAGATAAAAAAGGAGAATATGCTTATGAATAAGTATAGCCAAGAAGTCACATTTATTAAAGACAAAGCTGACCCAAAATCAGCACTGGAAGAAGTAATAATAAAAGGAGCCCGGAAGATGCTAAAGCTGGCACTGGAAAATGAAGTGGATGAATTTATAGCTAAGCATTCAGTCCTGGTAGATGAAGACGGAAAAAGAGTTGTAACAAGAAATGGTCACCTGCCGGAGAGAGACATACTAACTGGAGTTGGTCCAATTGCTGTAAAGCAGCCCAGAGTAGATGACAGAAATTTAAAATCCAACACTCAGGATGAGAGGTTTACATCCAATATACTTCCAAGGTATCTGCGCCGAATACCCAGTATTGATAACTTGATCCCTACACTGTATCTAAAAGGAATATCAACCAATGACTTCGGGACAGCACTTTCCGCCATACTGGGAGAAGGTGCCCAGGGGCTATCTGCTTCCAATATAGTAAGGCTAAAGCAGAGCTGGGAGAAAGACTATGATAAGTGGAGAAACAGGTCCCTTTCCGGCAAGAAATACGTCTATTTCTGGGTAGATGGTGTATATTTCAACGTAAGGCTGGAAGAGGACCGTTCATGCATACTTATCGTAATAGCAGCGGACAGTGACGGAAATAAAGAGCTACTGGCCGTATCTGACGGCTACAGGGAGAGCAGTATTGCCTGGAAGGAGCTACTTTTGGATCTAAAGCGAAGGGGGCTTTCCTCTCCCCCAAAGCTTGCCGTAGGAGACGGGGCCCTGGGTTTCTGGAAAGCTCTAACTGAAGTATTCGGAAGTACCAGAAGGCAGCGCTGCTGGGTGCACAAAACTGCCAACATTTTAGATAAGATGCCCAAAAGCATACAGCCCAAGGCAAAATCTATGATCCATGACATGTATCTTGCAGCTACCAAAGAGGATGCAGGGAGTGCCTATGACCACTTTGTGAATGTATTCTCTGACAAATATCCCAAAGCAGTTGAATGCCTTGTAAAGGACAGGGAGGATCTATTTACCTTCTATGACTTTCCTGCTGCCCACTGGGTCCATATAAGGACCACTAATCCCATTGAGTCCACCTTTGCCACTGTAAAGTTAAGGACCTATAAGACCAAAGGATGCGGATCCAGGAAAGCAACGCTAACCATGGTATTTAAACTGGCTATGGAAGTGTCAAAGACCTGGAGAAGACTAAAAGGATCGGAATTTATTGTACATGTACTGGAGAACAGAAAGTTTGTTGATGGAGAGCTGGTTGAGGGGGTGGCAGCATAGTGAATTGCTGGAGGATATGTGATTTCTCATCCACAACATTTGACAGTATCTC
>CAYOLB010000220.1:0-4276 GCA_964404675.1 uncultured Atribacterota bacterium
TTTGGGAGCATTTTTTTTACGAGCCCTCTGGAACCAGTTGTGCTGGTCAGATGTGTGGTTTAAAACTACTTCGATAACTACTTTTATTTCTCTTTTATGGGCTTCTCTTAAAAAATTTTTAAAATGGCGCATATTACCGTAATGATGATGGATGCTATAATAATCTGCAATATCATATCCATCATCTTTAAGAGGTGAAGGAAAAAAAGGTAACAACCAGATAGTATTGATACCTAAATTTTCCAGATAATCAAGTTTTTCAGTTAACCCTCTCAAGTCTCCAATACCATCACCATTTTTGTCAAAAAATGTTTTTACATGTAGCTCATAAATGATTGCATCTTTATACCATAAGGGGTTTTCTATGGAGTCATCCTGGCTAATCATCTATTTCCTCCTAGTTAAAATAATCAAATTGATTTTCTTTTTTTAAATGTTTTCTTATTCTTATTATATGTGCAGGTAAAATATGTGGATTGAGTTCAACATAATTATATTCACCTTGCCAGATATATTGTCCCCCATCTAATAAGTCATGAGCCAAAAAAGATTGGTCAGCTGAAATTCCCAGTTCATAAAGCGGGACTTTTACCCAGCCGGACTGTGTGTAGTTTGGATCTAGGTTAACAACAATCAAAATAGCATCTGTTGCTTGTCTATTAAATTTAGCATAGTACAGTAATTGGTTGTTTTCTACTGGTAGAAAACGAATATTATTTGTTGTGTGAAATTCTGGATTTTCCACTCTAATTTTATTAACTTTAGTAAATAATTCCCGAGTGTTGTCACTTAATTCTTCTGGTAACCAGCTTTTCAGTTCATATTTTTCTGAATTATAATATTCTTCTTTGCCATTAATAGCTTTATTGATAAATCTTTCATAAGGTGGTCCATAAATACCATAATTTGATGATAGTGTTGCTGCAAGTATAAACCTGATAATAAAAGCAGGCTTGCTGTCAGCCTGCAAGTATTCTGAAAGAATGTCTGGTGTGTTAGGCCAAAAATTTGGGCGAAAAAATTCTTTTACCGGATACTGGGTTAATTCAGTTAGATATTCTGTCAATTCCTGTTTTGTATTTCTCCAGGTAAAATAGGTATAAGACTGGGTAAAGCCAAGTTTGGCTAATCTATACATTACTTTAGGCCTGGTGAATGCTTCTGCTAAGAAAATAACATCCGGATATTCTCTTTTAATATTATTAATGAACCAATCCCAAAATCCAAAAGGTTTGGTATGTGGATTATCAACTCTAAAAATCTTAACTCCCTGCTTAATCCAGAAAATAGCGACACCCTTTAATTCTTCCCATAGACTTTGCCAGTTCTCTGTTTCAAAATTAAAGGGAACAATATCCTCATATTTCTTAGGAGGATTTTCAGCATACTGAATTGTTCCATCAACACGCCAGCGAAACCATTCAGGATGTTCTTTAATATAAGGATGATCCGGAGAGCATTGGAATGCTAAATCCAAAGCTACTTCCATTCCATACTCATTAGCTTTTTTAATAACTTTTTGAAAATCAGAAAAACTACCTAACTTTGGATAAATTGCCATATGTCCGCCTAGTTCATTTCCGATAGCCCAGGGACTGCCTGGATCTTCTTTGCCTGCAATAACAGAATTATTTTTACCTTTACGATGAGTAATTCCAATAGGATGTATTGGAGGGAAATATAATACATCAAAACCCATTTGGGCAATTTCTGGTATTCTTTGCAAAACATCTTGCAGATTGCCATGCTGACCTGGTTTAGTTGAGCAGGAGCGGGGAAATATTTCATACCAGGCACTAAAACCAGCCCTTTTTCTATCAACAGTTACTCTTAGGATGTTATGGTAGCGGGTAATATGATTATATACAGGATATTTCTGTATAAATTCAGGAGTTAAGGTAATTTCTAAATTTTTTACGATTATATCTTGTTCTTTATCATTCTGAATAAGAATAATAGTTTCCTGTAGTTGTGCTTGCTTAGCTGGCTCTCTAATTTTCTTCATAAATTCTGCCAGAATAGACAGGCCACTTTTTATATCAACAATAATATTATTGCCAGTTGTTGCCTTTTTTTGAATATCTTCCCACCAAGTAGATAAATGGTCAACCATCGCCTCCAGGGTATATTCATAAATACCCGGTTGACTGACTGAGAATGATCCTTCCCACAGGTCATTTACAATAAATTTCATGGGAATTTTTTCCCATTTTTGCTCTCTTTGTTTCCGAAAAAGCAAGTTTGCCAGTATTTTATCATGTCCATCAGCATAAATATCAGCAAAGACCACTATGCTTTCGCCAGTAGTCCTCTTTATGTTAAACTCACCATTATTGATTTCAGGTTGCACATTTTCGATTACAACCCTTTGTTTACCATTTATTTCTTGTAAGTGTCTAATTTGAAAAATCCTTTCTGTTTAATATCTGTATTTTAGTTTTCTAAGAATTTTGTAATTGACTTTAGCATTCCCTTGGGAGAACGGGACATCTTCATTCTTCTAGCCATTTCTTTTTCTCCAAATATGTCACGTACCCAGTTGGCAAAATCATTATTGTGCTTATTGACATGGTAATTAAACAATTCTTGATCCATATTTACCAACTGATCCAATAATTCTGCTAGGTTTTTAACCGGGATACCATTATTTAAGTAAAAATAATTGTCAGATGTAAAAGGTTCTCTATAAATATCAATTTTCTTCTTCTGAGTCATTTTATTTACCTCTTTTAATTATAAATTCTTTATTGTTTGTCAATTATTATGGTTGTTGTACGATACACATATAATGCGAATATTTTGTAGCTTGTTTAGGTGTGATATTAATTATATTATTTAATAGCTATATTTTATTGTCAAATAATAAAAAGTCAATGTTTTTTCTAAATATTAATATACGAATATAATATTTTTTCATTAATTGTCATCTGGTTCCTGAGGAATAATTATCCAAGCGACAATGTAAGTTAAAATACCTGGAGGAGTTAAACAGATAAATGCAGCAATAACTCTGACCAAATTGGGATCAATATCAAAATATTTCCCAATACCTCCGCAAATACCGGCAATTATTTTATTGTCTCTTGAACGAAAAAGCTTTTTCTTCATCTTTTCTACACCAGAGAGTTTATAGTTAAAACGATGTTATAAATTATATAATTTGCATTTATATTATTATAAGATAAAAACCCCCTTAATTCAAAATTAAAGGATTTAGAACAATCTTTATTTATTTTTAATAAATCATTAAGCTCTAAATTAAAACATTTTTGTTTATTGTAAAAGCTTGTAGTATATACTGCAACTGGATTTAACTATAGAGCTGTTTACTTGTGCTATAATAAAAAAGAATGTTATTAAAAATAAGATTAGAAGTTATTAATATCTAGTTGTAGTTTTAAATTTTATGAAAAAAAAGATAGATTTAGCCAGAGATGTAATCAACGATAATTTAAATTTATTAAGATGTCCTATTTGTAAGCAGCAATTGGCTCTCCAAAACAACTCCCTATTCTGTGAAAATGGTCATTGTTTTGATTTGTCTAAAAACGGTTATGTAAATCTGTTAAGAAATCCAGTCTATTCAAAGTATAGCAGAGAGCTATTTTCTTCCAGGCGAAAAATTCTACAAGATGGTTTTTTAAATGAATCTATAACAGAGGTTGGTAAAATTATTTTAAAAGATGTCAGAAAAAAACGGTTTGTTGATTTTAAAATATTAGATGCTGGTTGTGGAGAAGGAACAAATTTGGCAAATATAGCAAGATATATATTCGAACAATCAAATATAATACCTGTTGGAATAGGCTTGGATATCTCTAAAAGTGGAATTTATATTGCAGCCAGAGATTATCCTGGCCACATATGGTGTGTTGCTGATCTTGCAGATAGCCCATTAAATGATAAACAGTTTGATTTTGTTCTAAATATTTTATCTCCAGCAAACTATTCTGAATTTACCAGAGTTTTGAAGAAAAATGGTCTATTAATAAAAGTCATTCCAGGTACCCTTTATCTGCAGGAAATTAGAAAAATATTTTATAAGGAAACTGAAAAAGAATACTATTCCAACAAAGAAATTATTAATCTTTTCCAAAAGAATTTTACCATAATAAATCAACAGCGCTTATTATATCAACATAAAATTGAAAGCAATAACATTCTTCCTCTGCTTGAAATGACTCCCCTTTCCTGGAACTTTAAAATAGATAACCTGGAAGTTGAAGGACTTAAATTTCCACAAATTAACGATATAACAGTAGATTTAATTATTTTA
>CAYOLB010000221.1:0-2132 GCA_964404675.1 uncultured Atribacterota bacterium
AAGAAATTCTTAATGGGCATGAGCCCGATCATGATGCGCCCATCAACATGCCTTGGAAGCCTTCTTTTTTTATTGTCTGTCCCGTCCACTGACTTTTACCTTTTTACTAGCATTCCGATCATTCCAATCCTTCCTGCAGTCCCTGCTGATGAAACAAGCACCGAAGATGTGCCGGTCTTATATAAGTACTGCCTGAGTATCTGAGGACCTTTAAGGCCTACTGCAATTGTCCCTATGGATAAGATCATCATTACCATAAAGTTGTCTACCCCTGCCATTATTGAAATTAGTATCTGCAGGATTAAAAAGTGGATCGTCTGGGTAAAGATTATTGCTACTGTTTCCCTTATCCAGATATTTAGCCCATCGCTGTTATTTATCACTGACAAGGCAACTACTGGAGAAATCAGTATTACAAGCAGTGTCTCTATATAGCGGATTGCAGCAGCAATTCCCAGGGCAAAAAGCGCTATAATTAGAATTAGAAATATAAGCTTTAAAATATTTACTTCCTTAATAAGCCCCCAGGCTGACTGAAAAGAATCTTCAATTCTTGAAGTGTCAATTCCAACTTCACCTATAAAATTTATAAGCGCATTATTTATTGGCAGAAAAACAAGGGTAACTGTTTTTGGAAGGATATATATTAGGGCTCCTGCAAAAGTAATATGAAGAAAATATGTACCCACTGATTTCTCACTTTGATACATAACACCTGAGAGTTGTCTAAAAACAGCAAGTACCACAAAAATAACTAAAAGCCCTCCTGCAAAAAATTCTACTCCCCTTAGGTATTCGTCAAAGTTAGTAAGATATTTGCCAGGCTCTGTAGGGTCAATTACAACCTGTGAGATGTATTTAAACATAAAATTTAGAAGGCTTTCAATAACCTCTGAAACTGTGTCCCAAATAGATGCAGATATTATTTCTTTTATCCAGTCGAGCATTTGCATTTTTATCAGAAGCTCCTAAAAAGGAAAACAATTAAACGGCAGACATTTTATTTATGACATAGGTTGCAAACCAGGCCAGGACAAAAATTCCTCCACCCATAATAATTGTCCTTTTTATATTCCGTATTGCTTCCTGCTTTTCTGCAGAATCTCCACTCTGATACCTGAAACCCTGTATTACAATTACAACCAGAGAGACAATACCTATTAATGTAAACAGCCATACCTTAACTTCATTTAAAATCCCGGATATGATATCAATATATGGCATAAATATCCTTTTTATAAATTATAGGTTTTAATATAATCTTCAATCTGGCTAGTTACAGCAGCAAGCATTTCTTTTAATTCCCTCTTATCCTCTCCAGTTAGTTCTTCTTCGGGGGAGAACTTGGTTTTTAAATCTTTTATAGCAGCTATAAAATTTTGGCAAGTGTAAATAACTTTGTTGAAGGGATTTCTTTTAGAAATCTCCCCGGAATTCTCCTGGGCCTTATCCAGCCTGTAGCTGCCAAATCTGCTTTTAACTTCTTTTGCAAGTTTTAATGTTTCATCACCGGAAAGTTTTTCTTCTATTATAATTTTAGAAACTTCTAAGATCTTATCTTTATCATCTTTTAATTTCCTTAAGGCCCTGCCATGTTTTTCATTTAGTTTTTTATTCCGTATATCCTTTTTTATTTCATCAGGCAGGTCAAGAAGTCCAACAAGGTCAAGTATCCTTTGTTTTGATAGTCCAAGTTTTTTGCCTATCTGATTCCAGGGTAAACCCAGGTTTACCTTTATAGCTTTAATACCCTCCGCCCTGTCAATGCTGTTTAGATCCTCCCGCTGCAAGTTTTCAATTAATGAAATCAGCATTATATCATTTTTTGATACTTGCTTTATAAGTGCCGGAACTGTCTTTAGCCCTGCTAGGCTTGCTGCTAAAAATCTTCTCTCACCTGCTATTATTATAAAGTTACTTCCCTGTGGGCGGACTGTAATGGGATTTATAATTCCCTGCTCTTTTATGGAACTTGCAAGCTCTTCTATGGTTTTGCTATTAAAAGTTTTTCTTGGCTGATTTTTGTCCCTTACAATACGTGATAAAGGTATATTTACAAGATTATTTGAATTACTTAAGTCAAATAGATCATCAGCTATTTCTCTTTTTTCTTCTTTGAAAAATTCTGAAAC
>CAYOLB010000222.1:0-23709 GCA_964404675.1 uncultured Atribacterota bacterium
AGCATCAGGCAATTTAACAAATCGAAAGCTATCATCCATTGCCTGGTGTTGAAGGGCCACAGATTCATATTCAAATGCATAATCAAGTGCTCCGGTTTCTAGCATGGCAATCAATTCTACAGATTTTGGGCGAATATTTTTCTGAGGGATATTATCTAGAAGTGCCTGATTGATTCCTTCTTTTTGATAATATTTTTCAGCTAATTGAAACAGTAAGACAGAACGATATCCGCAGGGATCCATATCAGGTTCACTGTGTCCATATTGGACCCCATCTCTTATGAGGATCTCATACCAGTTGTCTTCATTAATTTCATCAGCATATTTGCTTTGATCAGTATACATAATTACCATGGAATTTACCGCAAAAATGGCATTCCAATCGGCATACTCGGGAATAAGCAGATTATTAATTACCATATAGTCTGCTGACATTAATATATCTGCAGGCTTCCCCAGTTCTGCAACTTCGCGGGCAATAGCACGGCTGCCACCTGCCTGAGTCTTTACCTCAATATTTGGATAAATCTCATTAAAAGCCTCTTTGATGTTATCAACCGGAACCGTTAAACTGCCGGCATGGAAGATAACCAATTCCCCATTAGGTTCTTCATTAGCCATAGTTGATAATGTAAATAATCCGCTTAATATTACAACAACTAATGTTGTTAATAAAACTTTGTTATTAAAATTTCTTAACATATTTTTTTCATCCTCCGTAATTTTCATTTTTTAAATTATTCAAATTCACTGCTGAAAAACTTTTAAGCCATTCATCACTCCCTCCATTGTAAATGCCTTAACAATAAAAAAAGACTTCCCATCTAGGAAGTCTTGATATAAATCGTGCATTTACATCTTTAATTTCTTTCCATGATGGGAGGCATGTCTGTTTCCTGACATACCCTATCGCTCCATATTCATAGTTCATTAAACCTTAGAATTTTGGAGTCGAAATTAAATAAGTATAAGTAATTTTTTCCTTTAGCAATAATGTTAATTTTTAAACGTTCTCTATTTTGCGCCAATCACGCAAACACAATCATTTATTATTCTAATGAAATAAGGGTAAAAAATCAAGAAAAATGCTTTTTATTTATTTCTACAGAAAAAAACAGGGTAAAGGTTTAAAACGATATAGTTAATTAATCTTATTGCCTGTTGTGGATGAGCTATATTGTAAGGTAGCTAAAAAACTTATTAATTTTTAGTCATCTACTGCTATCATCACATTGTTGGCTTTAACCACGGCATAAACTTCTTTGCCTTTTTCCAATTCTAATCTCTTAGCAGAAGATTTTGTAATAACAGAGGTAATCTCCATTTCATTTGGTAATTCAATGATAATCTCGTCATTAACTACTCCCTCTTTTATCTCTTTTATAACACCCTTAAGCATATTTCTAGCGCTAATTTTTATTTTAATCACCCCAATCTTTACTTGATTTTAACAAATTCAATATATCATATTAGAATATATTCTGGACCAATAAGCAGATTGTTCCTTTTTATTATAATTTCTGACTTTTCTAGTTTAAATCTAAAATAATATCACTGGTATCTATTTAATTTCTACCAAAAAACGACGCTATCCAAATGCCTGCATAATGTGTTAAAAGTATCACTATTATAGCAACCACCAAATGTTCCAGAACTACATTCCATGCTTTTGAATCTTGCTTCCGGGACAATAAATAACTTAGTATTGAAAGTAACGATAGTCCAAATATTACACTAACGATTATCGCTATTTGAAGCTCAAAAAGCAGTATAGGTAGAATAAACAGGGAAGCAAAAATAAATTTAGTTAGAAAAGTGGAAATTGTTGATTGCCAAATTTCTTTATTTGTATGTATACCCTCTGATTCTTCTGAGATATGAATCCCTAAGGCATCTGAAAAAGAATCTGCTATCGCGATAGTTAATATTCCACCGATAACTGTAATCTTAGATTGTGTCCCTGAACTCAATCCAACCATAAGACCTAATGTAGTAATAATACCTGACGTGATTCCAAAAGAAAAACCGACTTCTAAAGAATGTTTATTTATCATACAAAGCCTCCCTAACATTCATATAATAAAAAGTGATTATTTAATACACAGATACAAAATTAGTATTATTGAAAAATTTTTTTGAAGCGGCTTTTTCCTTTTATCTACTATTTACTATATATATCTGTATTATAATACTACACTATTTTTTTCAGTCTACAAAGGTTGATTGTCTAATAACTTTTTTTTCGTGGCCTTCTGACTGAACAAAAATAACTCCATCCAGATTCTCAACTTCCCAATCCAACCTATCTACACTAATGGTAAAATCCCTTTCCTGTCCAGGAGCCAAGGAACTGATAGTTACTTTTTCATCTTCAAAGATATCCACGACTGAATAACGGAATCCTGTCTTTTCTCTATCAGTAAAGGCCATTCCGTTTATTACCAGATTGGTTAATGTACTGCTTCCAATATTTTTTACTTTCCCACTAAATGTGGAATTAGCAGAATGGGCATTTCTTGTTGCCTTTAATTCAATCATTGGCTGTTGACTTGATAGAACTTCGATTTTTTCTTTAATCGTTTCATAATCATTTATACCATGTATTCGGTCAGCAAGGCCATTGAATAAAGTATTCGGGACTCCCTGCTCAGAACGTTCAGGAAAATACCATCTGTACCTGTAAGATATTTCAGGAGTACTATACAATCCCCAAGACGGGCTTTCTACAAGTATCATTTTTTCTCTAGTATATTCCTCAGCTAATTGTTCTAAAAAAGGTTCTACAACAGCACAAGCCGGGCAACCTTCAGTAATATAAAGTTCTACCAATATAGTTTGCTGGGTTGTGTTTTCATTTTTTCCTTCTTTGAAAATTTCGTTATTACATCCTGTTACAAAAAACATAACTAAAAGTAATATTGAAAAAATATAAAATATTTTTCCTTTCCTATTTTGCATAAAATAAAGTTTAAATTTATTATATTTTTTCACTAATATTGACCTATTTTTAAGAAATATATTTTTATCTTTTTACAAAGAAATAACGGGTCTTTCTATCTACCGATATTAGTATCAACTCATATAGAAAATTTCTCAAATTCGCTTTTTTTAGGCAATAATTTAATTTATTCCTGCCTACTTTTCACAACATTTTATATTCTTTTTTATGATTTCCTTATAATCATTTAACACATCATGTACCCAGCAATCGTCACTTCCCGCACTTTCCCTAAAAGTCAAGGCCATAATATAACTTATTTCTTTTAAAGTCGCTCCAGCTTCTAATGCGCCTTTAAAATGCTTTTTCACACATGGAGCAGATCGATTTTTAATAGACAAGGCTAAACAAATAAACTGATAAGTTCTTTCATCGATTAGTCTTTTTTCTTGATACATATTATCAATCTCATCCAATTTACCGGCAAATTCGGGAAAATATTGGGATAATAATCTCATAACCAAACCTCTATATATATTAATATTTATTCCTATCTTTTTGATTTTGATGACTTTATTGCCTTTTTAATCTCTTCTACTGACAAAACCTTTCCAGGGCTATATACTTCTCCATCAATCACTAAGGCAGGAGTCATCATCACGCCATATTCTGTAATCTTTTCCAGATCTTCGACTTTGATGATTTCTGCATCAATCCCCAGCTCCTCAACTGCCATTTGGGCATTCTGAATCGTTTTTTTACATTTGGGGCATCCCATACCTAAAATTTCTATTTTCATAATTTTTCTCCTTTAATCTTTTTTGTTTTATTGAATAATAGTTCCATAAACCATTCCACTGAAAGTAGCCATAATTACTACCAGAAGAACATATATAAAAGTTTTCTTTGTACCAACTACACTACGGATAACCAGCATATTGGGTAGGCTTAATGCCGGTCCGGCAAGTAGTAGTGCCAGTGCCGGTCCCTGCCCCATACCTGAACCGATAAGACCTTGCAGTATCGGTATCTCTGTAAGAGTGGCAAAATACATAAAAGCTCCGACAAGAGAGGCAAAGAAATTTGCACTAAATGAATTACCTCCTACCAGTGATGCAACAAAACGTGAAGGAATCAATCCTTCCTCTCCCGGTCTGCCTAGTAACAACCCGGCAAAAAAGATGCCTAAGAAAAGCAATGGTAGAATCTGTTGGGTAAAACTCCAGGAAGATTCCAACCAGGGAGCGATCTCCTGTTTTTGAAACCAGTTAATCTCTATATAAATAAACAACAAGACAAAAGCAATAGCCAGATACCACTTATACTGGAAGATTAAAGCCCATAAGCCCTGATCTCCTGTCTGTGGTTTAGCCCAGTTGGCAAAGACCATAAAACCAATCATGGAGATAAAATAAAGCAGGTTCTGTACTCCGGTTCTACCATCAGGTTCACTCTTGCTAACTCCAAACTGTAGCTCTCCATTGGCCTGTCTTTCCTTTTCTTCAGATAAGAAAATAAAATGCATACAAAGACCGATAATAACACTGAAGATTATTGCCCCTACGGCCCTGGCCAAGCCTAATTGCCAGCCTAAGACCCGAGCTGTTAAAATAATTGCCAGTACATTTATGGCCGGTCCTGAATATAAAAAGGCTATAGCCGGTCCTAATCCTGCACCTTTTTTGTAGATACCGGAAAATAAAGGTAATACAGTACAGGAACAGACTGTTAACACAGATCCTGAGAGTGATGCCACAAAATAAGCCAATGCTTTATTGGTTTTGGCACCTAAGTATTTTAACACTGCATTTTTATCTAAAAATTGATAAATAGCACCAGCAATCAAGAAAGCCGGAATAAGACTGAAAATAACATGCTCTCTGGCATACATATTCAACATAGCCAGTGCTTCAAAAATTGGATTACGGAATCCAAAGCTATTCAGTGGTAAAAAGTAGAAAAGCAGAAATCCGCCTATTATTACAAAAACTTTTAACTGATTTTTCATTTTATCTTTTTCCTTATTAACCATAAATTACATAATATAGCTTTATTGCTATATCTATTGAGAAAAAATTTTATTCATACTTACATAAAAACTCTCTGCTTACATTCTTTGCATTCTCAAGATCTTGAACCACTAACGGATCACTGTTTAACCAGCCGCTTAAATTGCCCATCAGAATTCGGGTATATTCATCTCCCCTACGGTTAATAAAATACTCATGCCACTGACCATCCTGACGACTATCTATTAAAGCTGTTTCCTTGAGTTTTCTTAAGTGTCTTGATATGCTGGGCTGGCGAATCCCGATTATATGGGTTAATTCACAAACACACATAGGTTTATATTCAAGTAACTTTAAAATCCTAAGCCTGTTTTTATCTGATAACATATTACAAATCTGCGATAATCTCTCCATTATTAATCTCCCCTTGAGTATATAGCCTTCTTGCTATATAATACCATCTAAATCTTTTTTGTCAATATATTAAATATAATATTAATAAAAAAGCCTGTAAAAAGATTAGTTAATATTTGCTGTGCTGCAAAGAATATAAATATAGATTTATTAAATAATCCTTACAAAAAGAAAAAGGACTACAATAGTCAGAAATTCTACTATATTTTTCTTGATATATATCTAGTTACAGTGTATAATTATTTCATTCAAAAAAAAGAGGAGGTACTTTAAAAATGGCTATTGATAAAGCAAAAGCTTTCTTACTAGAATTATCAAAGGACGAAGAATTAAGAAAGAAGTTTTCCGGGTTTACTCTTGATGAATTAAAACAAGCAGCCAAGGAATTAAAAGAAAGTGGTGAACTTTCTGATGAAGATTTGGATAATGCTGCAGGTGGGATGATTTCGGGAATCGACATTAATTTTTAAAAGATAATATAGCTCTTGTTTATTTTAGATAAATATGGATTGTATTCATTTAGGTAAATCCGCTATTTATTTTTTCAGGACTGAGAAAGAGCATTACAATTCTGTTTTTTTGTAACGATTAAGTTAGTGAGAACTGCACCAGCTAAGGCTGGTACTATACCGCCTTAGCTGGTGTTTTTTATTGATATGTTATGTCAGAATTATATTGGCAATTTCTCTCTCTTTTTCTCTAATTTCTTCCCATTCTTTCAGGGCTTCATTTATTGCCTCTTGGGCCTTTTGGTCTTGTTCGTAAAGTTTGAGAGTTTCATTACATAAATGACAGCTATTTATATAGTGTTTTTGGCTAAAATCAAAACCTGCCTTTTCTAAAAAAGGAACAAAGTAAGAGGGTCCTTTTCTTACTAAAATACCTAAAAGGCTGCTATTGTAGGCTTTTTCCATAAGTTCAGGCAAAGAATTCTGATAAATATTGCCAAGACATAACAAAGCAGGCCAATCTGGCACACAACATGGATATAAATCTCCATGGGAGGTAATAGTGAAATCCCCGATTCCATGACATCTCTGATCAGGTATAACTTCATCATATATAAAATCTTTTGAAGGAATATTTCTTCCACGTCCCAGGGGAAGACATCGGATTTCATCTATTGAAATTGACCTATCAATGATTATATCCTCTAATTCTTTAAAGATATCCCCTGCCCTGGGACTTCCTTTTATTATTGTATTTTTTAGAGCTATATTTATGCCATATTCCTTTGTTTCTATGATGACTCTTCTGATGTTAGCAAAAGGAACATATTGAGAATGAAATAAATCACAACTTAAAGCAATCAAACTCAATCCAGCATTTTTTAGCCGATTAAGCCTGTCTCTTGTATCTTCTTTAGAGGTAGCCCAAAAACCATTAGTGACAACAGAAACCATAGCTCCCTTTAAGTGCGCATAATTAACTGCCTGAACTAGTTGATCAAAATATAAAAATGGCTCTCCCCCGGTAAAAGATATAGAAAACCTTTTTTGTTTTTTTGATAATTGACATGCTTCATCAATTAAGCTATATACTCGTTCTTGTTCTAATAAGCTTCTGTCCTTTGGTGAAGAACAAGTTGCACAATGGGGACAGAAAGCAGTACATTTATTGGTAAGCATTATTGCTAAATACATAATATTAATCTTCCCTTTCTTTTTCAATTGAAAATGAATCCTGTAAAATTGAATCAAGTATATAAGTTAGCTCTATATTACCGGTTTGAAATTCTTTATTGGTTAATAGGGTTCGTGCCGGTTCGCGGATAGCTAAGCTTAATATCTCTTCGTTTAATATTAAAATAAGTTTTTTTTCTGACAGGTAATTTATACTTTTATCTAACTCTTTTAAATTGATATTTGGAAAACCTTTGTTTTTTAAACTTTCAAATAAAGATTTTTTAGTACGGGGTTTCCTGCATTCATAATAAACATAACGCTCTAATCCCTGTAAGGTAATATTTTCTTCTGTTGCACAAGGCCTTGTATCAATAATGAATGATTGGTTTTCCTCTTCCCAAACTACTAATTTTGTTTTCTTTTTTTCATTAAAATAATTTTTAAATAATTTTTCCCATTCATTGAGCATTAATTTCACAATGTTTATCCCTTTATTCTTAGGTATGCTCTCCCCTGATGTGTGTATGTGGGTTGTATCTTCAAAATAGAAGGCAATATCTTTCATTTCTTCTTTGTTTAAAGGATATATAGAAAAGTACTCCTTAAATGGAACAAGATCAATTTTGTATTGTTCGGAATTGTTATGATAGTCGCTAAAACGGGAATAAAAAATTTGACTTACTCCTCCTGGAGGTTGAAGGTGATAAACTAAAGGCAGCCATTTGGCTAATTCTTTATACCAGCAATTCTTCTCTCCTAAAATTTCATATAAAAAATTCCAGTATATTCGAATACCGTTTTCCATAGCAAATTTTAGAACGGCGATATTTTGTATTGCTGTAACTCCTTTATTTAAAAGCTTTAAACATTCGTCATGCAAACTTTCAATTCCAATTTGTATGCAGCGTGCTCCACTATTTGCCAGAATTTTTACCTGTTCCTCATTTAAATTTGCCCTGGCTTCCCAATGGACAAAAAAGGATGGTTTATTTTCCCCTGCTAATGCAGGCAAAACAGATTTAAAATATTTCGGAGATAGAACATTATCAGTTATTATAAACTTGTTAATCTTGTTAATCTTATATTTTTGATACAATATATTAAATTCATTGAGTATTCGTTGAGGTGTCTTTGTCCTGAATTGGTAGGCACACCCATTAAGACCACAAAAAGTGCAGGGTTTCTTTTGAGCCCACCAGCATCCACGAGATGTTTCCATTATTAGAGAGGGAAATATTTTCTTTTCAAAATTATATTCTGTCAGTTGCTCGAAATAATCATCATAATCGGGTATAGGTAAATCATTTAAATTATCTACAGTGGCTCGATAAGAATTTCCGATTTCTGAAAATACTTCTTTGGAGCAATTTTTATCTGAAATCACCCCGAACGGCAGGTCATTAATACCAATATCTTTGCCTTTTTCCAGTAATATGTGGCATAATCCTGGAAAAAGAAGATCAGCCTCTCCAGAAACTACAAAGTCAACCCAGGGAAAATTTCTCTTTGCAGCTTGACCCATCGAAGCTTCACAGTTAGCTCCTCCCAAAAGAGTTATTATAGCAGGATTTCTTTCTTTAATAACTCTCAATAAAGCCAGGGAAGAACAATGCTGTTGATAGTTTGAACTGCATCCAATGATTCTGGGTTTAAATTTTAAAATATTTTCCGCTGTTTTTTCTATAAAAGGAAGGGCCTGCTGTCGTGCCTGGTAAAAAGTCTCAAAGACATCATCATTCTTTTCTGTAATTTTAAAATAATTATCCAGAATATCCTTATCTGTAGTCAATTTATTTCTGAAATAAGAATTATCTTTATTATGTAATTCAGGAAATGCGGCCTGGGAGAAAATCCATTCACCAAGAAGGTCAGCTGCTTTTCCTGTTTTATTTAATGCTGTGTACTTTTTTAGCCCAACTTCTTTAGCGAATTGAAAGCTTGGATAAAAAGATTTGATTGAAAACCCTTCTCTTTTCGCCGCTGCAGTTAATAACGAATTTCCAATCGAAGGCTGATCAAGAGCAGCAAATGGCATTGAAACTAAGCATATGTCAGGCATAATTTTGTTTTCCTCCATGATTTTTATCAGGTTTTAGTTTTCTGCTACAGTGAAGATAAAAATAAACATCTAACAGGCCAAAAAAAGATTTTTATTAAAGAAATTAAGCATATTAAGAAAGTTGTCTTTTAGCTAATTCTAGAAATACACCCTTCTGTTGCATTAATTCATTATAAGAACCTGCTTGTACAATTTCTCCACTCTGTAAAACATAAATCCGATCTGCGTTAATAATTGTACTCAGGCGATGAGCAATTACAATTCTTGTTGTTTTTAATTGGTCAATGCTGTTTGCGACTATTTGTTGTGTCTTGTTGTCTAAAGCACTGGTAGCTTCATCAAAAAATAGTATCCGTGGTTTTTTTACTATAGCCCGTGCAATTAGTATTCTCTGGCGCTGTCCCCCGGACAAAGTTCCACCTGAAGGGTCTACCATGGTAAACAGTCCCATGGGCATCTCATTGATATCATCTTCTAATCCGACCATCTGGATTGCTTCACGGGCATCGTCTATTGTAAGCCTAGAAGCACCAATAATATTAGTTAATATATCTCCAGGAACTAATTTACTATTTTGTAATACAACTCCTATTTGTCGGCGAACTTCCCTTATATCCAGCGTGGATAAGTCTTTTCCGTCATAATAAATGGTCCCTGATTTAAGAGTCTCAAATCCCACTAACTGTCGAAAAAGTGTAGATTTTCCCGAACCTGAAGGACCTACAAAGGCAATAAATTCACCAGCCTCTACCTGTAAAGAAATATCTTTAAGAATAAGTGGTCCATCTTCATTATAACTAAAGTATGCACCATTTACTTCTATATTTCCGGTTAATTCACCGGGACTGATTTTTGTCTCATCTGATTCTGGGGTTGCATTTAAAATGGGTTTAATATTATTGTAAATTGGAATAATTTCAATTGTCATTACCAGGGAAACAATAAGCTGAAATAAAGTGGTCTGAAAAAAAGTGAGCGCAGTAACAAATCCCACAAAGTGGCCAACTGAAAACTCTCCTAAGCTTTTTCCTATAATCCAGGAAAAAACTATCATCAGCATCATTGTCGGAAAAGAATAGGTGAAAGCAATAATTAGGTTTTCCAATTTTCCAAATTTTTCCAAAGATAATTTTGTCTTCTCAGTAAATATTTTATTCCATATATTCAAAGCCCTGTCTTCTGCTCCGAAAACTCTTAATTTTGCTATACCGCTTAAAAATTGCAGAACTAAACCTGCAATCTTATTTTCCAGATTTATTCTTTTTTGATGATAATAAATAAGCCTTTTTAATATAAATGAAAAAAATAAAAGCAGTAACAAAAATATCCCCATGACCATTAGGGTAAGATGAGTATTATAATAAAAAAGCAGGCCAAAATAAAATATGGAAAAGATAAAAGCAATAATTGAATTTACTAAAAAAGCAGACACTCTTTCTTTTATAGCAATAACCCCAAAACCTCTTTGGGTTAATTCACCGGCTGAAAATTTTCGAAAAAAAGATGCAGGAAGCGAAATTAGACGGTCCCATAAAGCTGCCTGTAAATAAGTCTCTACTTTTCCTTCAATACGTAAAACAGAAATATCTCTGCTAATTTGAAAAACAAAGATAACAGCAGAACTGATAACTAAAATAGCTATAATTTGCACAAGCTGCTCTAATTCAGCCTGAGGAATAATACTGTCAAAAACAATCCCCATCAAAAATGGTAATAGTAAAGCCAGTAAACCTCCTAAAATGCCCATTACAAAAACTCTTATAAAATCTTTTCTGCAATCCCAAAAACCAAATCTAATAAATTCATTAAAAGATATCTTCTCTTCGGGAAAAGTGCGATAAAAAGTAAAGGCAAAAGGCTTTAATTCGGAAGCTGTTTGAGAAGTTATCTTTTTTGAAGAGCCTTTTACAGGGTCGCAAAGCATGTACCCTTGATTATCATCCGGAACCAGAGCAACGGGCTGTTCATTATCTTTTTGAATGGCAAGAAGAGGACCATTTTCTTTTTTCCACCATTCTCCCCTTAAGGCCACTTTCCGAATTCTAAATCTGGAATTACGAGCAATTCTATCTAATGTTATCTTCTGCTCTTTATCTTTATCCTTTAAGGGATTTATTTTAATACCAGAGGCATTGGCAACTAATTTCGCGGCATCTAAAAGACTATTTTTTTCTTTGTATTTAAAAGATATTTGTTCTATTTTTTTGTTAAAAAGCTCTTTTATTCTAAACAGGGTATCGCTAAATGCTTCTCTATTAACTGAATTTCTGTTTTTAAATCTTAGCTGTTCCATTTTTTCTTTATGCTCGATAATAGAAATAATGGACTTAATGATTAATTCATGAAATTGATCCAGGGCGTTCCATAGAGATATTTCTTGCAGTATATCCCAGGTAGATTTTGTATATAAGATACTTCCTTCCTCTGTTTCTACCCATGCACGGGGGCTAATGGGAAAAAATTTATCTATTGGAAGATTAAACCATTCTTTCTTCCCCATAAAAAATGAATTACCCTTTTTATTATTAACCCATATGGTTTGATCAGAAGGAGGATTATAATAAACTCTTTCCTTTACCATAAATTCCTTCCCTGGAATTAATTCCCTGCTACTTGTGGGTAAAAGCTCATCTTTCCCTACTGCAAAAGATAGATTGTCAACCCACTTTTCTATAAGATTAATCATATATTTTTTTACTTCGGAATTACTATTTAAATCAGAGACAATGTCCTCTTGATATTCTGCAACTTCTGCCCCAGTACTACCAATAGCAACTAAGGTTTGTTCATTGTTGTATTGCTCAAAATTTAATGTAAATAACGCATCCCCTTCTTTGGCAGTAAATAGATAGTTACGCTGTCCTTTAATCATGCCATTAACAAAAGACACGGTAAAAATATTTATCTCTCCGGATTTTATAATCCAGAATTTCTTTTTATTTGTATCCTTGTAGTGTAAAAAAAGAGGGCTTTTACTGTCTAATTCAATAACATTCCCATTATTTCTAAACACATCTTCAGCAGTTTGATTTTTCATAAAATAATTAATCCCCGATATTAAATTAATACAAATTAATGTAATTTAATTAATTCTGCATAAGTCCCTTTAATGTCCTTTAATTCATCATGAGTTCCTCTCTGAACTACTTTACCGTGATGTAATACAATAATCTCATCACAATCTCTTATAGTGCTTAATCTATGAGCAATAAGCAAACATGTACACCCACGTTTCCTAAGATTATCACCAATATTTTTTTCTGTTTGGGGGTCTAAGGCACTGGTAGCCTCATCGAGTACCATTATAGACGGGTTACTAGCAAAAGCTGAGGCAATTTCCAAACGCTGTCGCTGCCCCCCGCTAAAATTATTTCCATTCTCAGATACCTCGCTACTATAACCATCATGCCGCTCGGCAATAACTTCGTGGATAGCTGCATCTTTCGCAGCAGCTACAATATCATTCTGAGGAATTGTATTATCCCACATGGTTATATTATCTTTTATACTACCCTCGCATAAAAATATATCCTGGCTAACCACAGCAAGAGAGTTTACAAAAATATCTCGAGGTAAGGATTTTATGGGAATTCCATCAAATAAAATATCGCCTTCCCATGGCTCATAAAGTCCGGCAACTAATTTTGCTATAGTAGACTTTCCAGAACCAGAAGTTCCTACCAGGGCAACACGCCCCCCTGGCTTTACCTTCAAGCTAAAATTACTAATAAGAGGGGGTTCTAATGGGCTATACCCAAAAGTGACATTTTTTAACTCGAGGTATCCGGTCAATTTTGGTGGTAAATTAACTTTAGCAGAATTTTTTATGTCGCTATGGGAACTGGTTTCTTCAGAGAAACAACTATCCACAGGATATTTCATAACATCATCAAGTCGCTCTATATCTGCTTTGGCCTCCTGGTAAAGTCCTCCCAAATTGATTATTTGATTTACAGAATTAAAGAACATAGACACCAGGTATTGAAATGCTATAAGTGTACCTAAAGTAATACTGCCTTCAATGACACGTAAACCACCTATGCCAAGTATGGCTACATTGTTTAAGGTAGCTAAAAAAGGAGGTGCTGCAAAAAGAAACTGATTCCATGCTCCTATCTTTTGGTTTGCGTTAACCACCTTAGCTTGATAACCAGCCCATTGGGCAAAAAAATCTCCTTCACTTCCGGTAGCCTTTAATGTTTCAATAATTTGTATTCCTCCCATTGCATTACCGATAAATTTTCCTCTTTCCTGTTGGAGGAACATATTGATATCTGCTCTTTTGCGGGAAATGAATTTTAATACTGCAAAGTTTAATAAGGCAATAATAATTGATATAAAAGTAAGGGTTATATCATAAAAAAACATAATAATAATAAAAAAGGAAGCCGTAATAAAATTTAGAAATGCATTGGCAAAATCACTAGTCAATAAATTTGCTATTTTATCGTTTAAGAGAACTCGATTAGCAATATCCCCAGGGAAACGTTGGCTAAAGAATTCCATAGGCAAACGGAAAACATGGTAAAAGAATTTTAATGAATTAACTAAGGCCATTTTAGTCCTCAATCTTAGAAGATAGTTTTGTTGAAGCCACTTCAGAAGAATTTGAATAAATATAGTTAGTAATAAGGCAATAAAAAAAGGAGTCCACCAGGTAAGCATATTATTAACTAGTATATTGTCAACAAAAACCCTAGTAAAAGAGGGCACTATTATGCCCGGTATAATAAGGAATAATCCGGCAATAATAATATAGGATAGCGCTTTTTCTGAACCACTTAGTCTATCAGCGAGGGATTTTATTATATTTCTCTTTGCTCCAACAGGCTTATAATCCGGGCTTTTTTCAAATGTCAGCACTACACCTGTAAAAGATTGATCTAATTCTTCATAGGTAATAGTTCGAGGCCCCGAGGAGGGGTCATTAATATAAACAGTATTGCCCTTAATGCCTTCTAAAACAACAAAATGATTAAAATTCCAGTGTAATATCATAGGAATAGGAAATTCTCTTAACTTTTCCGGTTGAGTTCTATATCCTTTGGCAATAAATTTATATTTACGGGCTGCCTTTAGTATATTGCCTGCTTTACTGCCATTACGGGAAACACCGCATTCAACACGCAATTTTTCCAGGGGGATATAGGTTCCATAATATCCAAGGACAATAGCTAATGCAGCAGCTCCACATTCAACTGCCTCCATCTGCAAAACCGTTGGTGTTTTGACTCTATTTTTTCTGAATAAATTTTTTAAAAAATTCATCACTATCCTTTAACTATCCTCTTGCGACAAGCTCATAATACTATAAATTTATTTACCAATATTAATTAATTTGATTTACCATAATTTAGAAATAAGAAATTCAACAAAATATAATTAACTATAATCATAATTGTTAGCTAAATGGATATCTAATCATTCTTTAAAAATGGAATTACCAGGCTAATGGGGCTCTGCTTTGCAATAGTAACACTGCCAGAACACATAGTCCCAGAATGGATTTCTATTGAGGGACCCGTCGATGATGACCATTTGAAACCACTTGGAGTATTAGAATCTTCGATTAAATTTACTCTTACTTCTATGGGAGCTTCAGTCGCTGCTATCTCCCTTACCAGCAATTCGTTTTGCAATGTATGCATCAAAGCTTCCTCAGACATAGGATAGAGTGAAACTTGCTCTACAGATCCATTAATAAACCCGTATTCTTCTTTTTTAACCGTTGTCGGACTGATTTGTGATTTCATGTTTTTTTCAATTTTCTTTCCATCGGACGGTGAAAAATATAAAATCGCCTGTAGTTGACTTCCGAGAAGGTCAATTCTTCCAATTGGCTTATTCTTTTCAACGAACATGCCTTCTGCTAAGTCCATTTCAAAAATTATTCCAGAATAAGGGCTTTTTATTTCTGATATTTCACTTAGCATATCCTTGTTGGATTTTATTCTTCCCTCCACTTCAAAAATTTGTATCCTTTTTGAAGAAAGTCTATCTTCCATTTCAAAATATTGCATTTCAGAAATCGTATTCTCTTCTAAAAGATTAGCTGCCTCTTCATATTCTTTATTTATCTCTTGAAATTCTTCTTTTAGTTCAGTTAATATCTTTTCATCTTCTTGAATAGCATCCATCAGTCCAGTTTGAGTAATTTTAGCAATAATCTGACCTTTATTTACATTGTCTCCAATATTAACAAATATTTCTTCAACTATTCCTTCACCCTGGGATATTATACTGAAAATCCCTTCACCATACATAATAATTCCATGTCCAAAAATATTGATTGGAATTGACCCAAAAAATCCCCAGAGTAAAACTGCTAATAATAATATCCCTATCCCTATTATAGTTAACCATCCTTTTGGGGAAACTATTTGAATTGATTGGTCAAGCTGTTCAGGAGAAGACAATCTTTCTAATGATACTTCTCTAAAAATTTTTTTCTTTTCTGCCAACTGATACCCCCTCAAATTCAAATAAATAATAGTAATACCAAATATTTTACAAGTAGTTTGTAAGTATAACATAGATTGGTAATATTTAAAAGAATAAATACTTTATCTTATTTTGCGATAAAACAAATCTCCGCAAATTCTAATACTATTTTCACTAAATACCAATAATAAACAACTATTTTTCTTTTCTTATAAAAAATATTTCTTCTTTTTTTTGTATTTTTCCTCCTTTTTTGCTTTTACAGTATAGAAAGAAAATTAGTATCGCGTATCGAGTATGTAGTATCGAGTCAAAATGCAACTGTTGAAAACTATTTATGTTATGCCAAAAAAACTATAAACTATGAACTTTTTTACCCGCAACTGTTGTAATTTTCCATACCTTTGCCATTTAACTTTATCTTAGATTTGTACTCGATACGCGCGACTCGATACTGAATACTATTTTAAAAAAAGGAGGTGAGAAGATGCCAGTAGTAGTTGTACCTTATGACTCTGTTTTGCAGCTCAGATTGGTTACGGGAACAGATCCTGAATCCGGAAATCCTATAATCAAAACCAAGAGCTTTAACAAAGTCAAAGAAACAGCAATCGAACAGGACGTGTTTGATGTTGCTAATCAGTTAGTGAGCTTGCAAAATTATAGTCTGGATGAAATCAGGCTAAATCAATCCGCTCAACTAACCTCTTAATAAAAATTGATAAAGACAAATTTAATTTAAATCTACAGAAAGGAGGACATTATGTCTACTACACTTGGTGATGTAACTAGTTATAAGAGACTCTATATGCAATTCAGGGATAGTGAAGGTAATTTGGTCAATTTGACACTGGATAATCCCAAAAACTTAGATGACGGGGATTATGCTGATCTGGCTGCTCAAGATGCAGCAATTGAAGCAGTAATGGATACAATTCTTACCAAGAACATCTTCCACAATAAGGGAAACGATTTAGTAGAAAAAGTGAATGCGCGCATCTTAGACTATCAGTCTACAGATGTTGTAGATGTTTAGACTTAGCATTTGTTAAAAAGACATTTTTGAAAAATCCGGAATCTGATAAGCATCAGGTTCCGGATAAATTTTTTTAATTTTAAAAGGAGTAAAAAATGATTCAAACATTATTCAGTAAATTTTTACTTGAGGGCTTATTGGTTTTAGCGGTATCTATCGGCTTCGGATTTTTAAAAAATAAACTGGGAAATGACAGGGCTGAGACTATTAAAAATGCATTACTGACAGCTATGCTTTGGGCAGAGGAGGAATTTGGCATTGGACAGGGCAATAAAAAATGGGAAGAGGCCTGGAATAAACTGCTGGAAATTCTAGAAGACAAGAAGATAACCTTGAAGACAGAGGAAACCAGGGAGTTAAAGACATTAATGAAAGCCAATATAAACCGGGTAAATCAAGAACATTATGATACACTCCTAAAAAGAGAAAATTTCCTTGATTTAACAGAAGAAATCCATATAAAGTTAGAAGATTGATATGATAATTACCCATACCATTAATCATATTTTTGTGGCTGAATTTTTTTCCCTTAATGAATTTCAATGTCCCTGCTGCCATTGTGTAAAATTACACCCACTTTTGTTACAGAAATTAAAAGGACTGCGATATAAGATTAAAAAACCAGTTATTATTACTTCTGGTTACCGCTGTCCAAAATATAATCTGGAAGTAGGCGGAGTAAAAAATAGCTACCATCTCCTTGGTATGGCAGCAGACATCCATGTGCCGGGAGTTTCCCTTAATAACCTGTTACAGATTGCTCGCGGCTTTGGATTTCAGGGAATTGGCTTTTATCCCCGGAGAAATTTCCTGCACCTGGATGTCAGAAATACATCCCAGCCGACATACTGGCATGGATAACCGTAAAAAGGAGGATATGATTTAAAATGAGCATCATGGATTTTTCCCAAATCGTTGCTAACCAGGGGTTCCCTATTGCCCTGTCAATTTTTTTAATTTTTCGAATTGACAGATTTATGCAGCAGCTGGTCAGTACTCAAAAAGAGGGTTATCAGCAAATTTTTAAACAGGTTTCTATTGTCCAGAAGACACTGAATCAGTTAAACCAGCAAAATCGAGATTATTATTCTCTTTACTGTAATGAGATACAAAGAGAGTTAACCAGTATTAAAGCCCACATTAAAAAAGCTTCTTAACTCTTAGGTTAAGAAGCTTTTTTATATTTATAGATTATTTTAATTATTGATTTTCAAAATGCAATTTTCTGCTATTCCGCTATGTTTTTATTGCCTTTTTTCTGAAGAAGAGCAACCCTATTACAATCAACACCATTGCCAGTCCTGTTATATAGACAATAGTCATAATTGGCGGTCCACTGACAGAATATCTTTTTATAATAATACCCAGATAAGCCCAGAGGATTACAGTATTATAAGCAACATCTCCTCTTTGTCCGATATTGATAAGTGCAATTAAAGTTCCAGCAATAATGACCAGGATCGTCCAAAATGTTTCTGATAAACCCCAACCACTCCATTGATAATGAACGAGTACTGCCGAAATGTTGGCAATTGTAGCAACGGTAATCCAGCCTAGATATAGACTAAAAGGTAAATGGACAAAATAACGAGTAGCTGAATCAACAGTGTTTTTACCGATATCCAGCTTAAGATAAATCATAATCAATGAAAACAACAAAATAAACATTACTACCAAAGAAAGCAAGGCTTGTCGGTAATGCCAGGCAAATAACCATCCGGCATTAGCAAGACAGCTCAGTAGAAAATAGCCGTTGATTGCCTGTATATAGGGCATTTCAATTTTCTGTTTGGAAAATAAATCCCGCCCCTGATACACAATAAATGCAGCTAAAATTAGATAAATAACTCCCCAAATAGAAAAGGTCAATCCGGCTGGAGTAAATAAATTGGGATAAAGATCAGAAATCTCTCCAGTACTGTTGCCACCTAAAGGAAGCGCATTTGCCAATCCATTTACTGTCAAAACAATTAAAAAAGCAAAAATATTAATAATCTGCCAGGGAGTTTTTTGGGAAAGCGAAGAATTGTTACTGGCCAATTTCACCACCCCTTTCATTTTAAACTCATCATAATTATATCATGAAACTAGGGGATAATTCTCTTTACTTATAAAAAGTATTTTTCGTTCTGAAATAATTTAATATATTAGGTATTTCTTTTTTGTTAACCTTTTTCAAATTTTCATTATTATCTTTTGAGAATGGTAAAGTTGACTCTTTTAACGGTTATTTGTCCATATCTGAATGAGTTTTGTCTTTATCTGATTCTGTCAGTTTTAAATCCTGCTTCATCTTTGTAATTTTTGTCTTTAATGCTTTTTTATAAATAGCCGCCGAAAGCTGCTGGGCAATAAATTCCAGTAGATCAATATCTCTTTCGCTATACAGACGGGCGTTATCATAACTTTGCAAAGCAATAACACCAATGATATCTTCATCAACCTTTATCGGTACAGCCAACCAGAGATGGGTATTGGTCATTACATCCCAAGGTTCTATATATCCATAAGATAGCATTTTCCGATAACGCTGAAAATCCATTAAAACAGGTTTTCCAACTTTTAGTACATAATGGAAAATACTCTGAGAGGTGCAATAGCGGTTAATAAATATCTCATCATCTCCGGCAGCCTCATCTGTATAATAAGGGAAATTAATTTCCTTTTTTTCAGAATCAGTCAAGGCAATATAAAAATTAGTGGCATCAATAATTTTCCCTAATTGTTCATGAATAATCGGATATAATTCCTGTAGCGGAATATTACTGCTCGCTATACGGGAAATCAGGTAGAGTGTCTTAGTAATACCCCTTTCCCTGCGCAAAAGGGAAATTTCCCGAAAAGAATATATTATTCCAGCTACTCTGCCTTCAACCACGTTGTAAGCTTTATTTACCGATACTTCTACCCGGTAACCATCCTTTGACTGGATAGCAGTTTCAAAATAATCATTATCTCCTTTTTCAAAGTAAGTACTATCTTCCGGCTTTAGAAAATATACAATAGAATTATCCTTCAGTTCGCTACCCTGAAAACCAGTCAGTTCTATAAAAGAATCATTAACTGTTAAAATGATTCCATCAATATCTGTATAAACAAGTGCTTCAGGACATTTTTTAAACAGATTTATATATTCCTGTCTTCCCTGGTAAAATGCCTCTTCCAGCTTAGTCAAACGTCCCCCTTTGTCTGTTTCTTTAACCAAAATGCCATTTCCCCTGTTTTCTTTAATATCTTTTATATCCTGTTTTTCCTTCAGCTTCCCTTTTAAAAAATTTGGGAGCTTTCTTCTGGTATTAATCTGTTTCATAATTTTTCGCTTCCTTCACAATCCATTCTAATATGTAATACCTTTATTGTAATATAATATTATTAATACCGTCGTTTATGCAACCCTATAAATCAATCAGGCTGCACAAACCCGGTTGCGGCCTTTCTCTTTAGCAGTATATAAGGCCTTATCGGCCGCATTAATCAATTGCTTTATACCTTCCCCATCATCTGGAAAAGATGCAACGCCGATACTTATAGTTAAATCTGTATTAGGCTGGCTTAATTCTTCTCCAGTAAATAATTGTTTCTCTACCCCTTCTCTCAAGCGATTCGCCAGTTCTATCGCTTCCAACTTGCCAGTTTCCGGGAGAATCATTATAAACTCTTCTCCTCCGTATCGGTAAAGCCAGTCAGTTTCCCGTGATTCTTTTTTTATTAACTTAACCAGCTGCCTAAGAACATTGTCTCCACTGGTATGGCCGTGATAGTCATTATACTTCTTAAACCAGTCAATATCTATCATCAACAAAGACAAGTCTCGGTGATAACGCTTGGCTCGACTAATTTCATCAACAATATCTGTATCAAATTTCCGTCGGTTAAAACAGCCGGTCAGCCCATCTCGAATAGAAATTTCTTCAATTTGATGAAAAAGTTCAACTCGTTCAATAGTAAAAGAAATTATTTCAGCCAGAAATTTTATAAATTGAACATCCCCATCCGAAAAGGCATCTTTCTCAGCGGAATCCAGGTGAATTATAGCACGAACCTTATCATGGATCAGTACGGGAACACAAATTAATGATTGTATATCACTACCCACAGGTATACATCCTTTTAACAAATTCTCTTTTTTATCATCCACTGTATTGGTATAAATACATTTTTTGTCTTTTATAATAGTTTCAATTGCCGATGTATCTGGCGAAAGTGACATCTCTCCAAATTTAGCCATTAGACCTTCAGCGGCTATCATCTTAAAAGAACTATCATTTTGCAGAGAAAGAATAGCACAACCGTCACAATTTATTTCCTGTAGTAGTTCTTTAGCAATAATTCGATAGATATCGTCCAGGTCATAGGTTGCACCGATATTATGTATTATTTTAACAATCAGGCTATTTCGCTTTTCTGATTTAGTTAATTTCTTTATCGCCTTTAATTCTCTGGTTATATCGGAAATCATGATAAGGTCATGGTTTTCTTCTGCTACTTCATTACCTAATAATGTTGCTTTAATCAAGCCAATTTTACGCTCACCGCTGTTGGTAATAAAATCCAGCTGATAAGTTTCAACACATTCACCAGCAATTCTTCTGTGAAAATTCTTCAGAATTTTCTCTTTATTCTGCTCATCAAAAAAGGGCAGTTCATCCAGCCTTTTGCCAATAACTTGAACATCACTGTATCCCAGCCATTCAGTCATTCGGTCATTCAATTCAATCACTTCACCCTTTTTGTTTAAAAGTACAATTGCATCAGGAGATAATTCAAATATAGTCCGATATTTCTTTTCACTATTTGCAATAGCTTGTTCAGTTTTTTTCTCTGGGTAATATCACGAGCAACAGAAACAACTCGTTTGATACCTTTAAAACTAATCATAGTTGAACTTATTTCAACTGGAATAATCTTTCCATCTTTGGTTTGATGGGTAGCCTCAAAGGTTATATTATCTTCCTGCTGTATTTTTTTCATAACTGTCGGTATATTTTTTCTGCTCTGCTCACAATCAAGATCAGCTGGAGACATAGAGAGAAACTCTTCCAAACTGTAGCCCATGCGTTCACGGGCTTCTTTATTTACCGCAACAAACTTTCCGGGCATTCCGTTTGGGGTAAGTTCATGAACAAAAATAGCATCATTAATATTTTCAAATATTGCCTGATATTTTTCTAATAGAACTGATTTATCTTTTTTAATATCTGCGTCTTGATAGTATTTTGTATGTCTATCTTTTGATACTTTGTCCATGGTTAATCTCCTTGTTTTACAATGTATTATGTCAAAAAACATTCAATTTTTTGAATTTTTATCTTATCTGCCAGCTCAATCAGCCCGTCAATCTCTTTCCCGCTCTTGTCCAATATCCTTTCTTAGAATATGAGATTTTTTCATACTTTTTTATAATATAACTACAAATAATAGTCAAGATTTAATAAGATTTTTAAAAATGATTAATACCTAAATAGTGTTAATTATTGTAGGTTGTTACCATCTTTTCTTTTTGACAAACTCTTAGACAGACATCTACCACTTCAGAATCATAGAGAATTCCTTTATTTTTCAGCAACTCTTCTTCTGCGGCTTTGATGCCTAAGGCAGGCCGATAAGGACGGTGAGAAGCCATGGCCTCATAGACATCTGCAACACAGATGATACGGGCCTCTATCATTATTTCTTCCCTTTTTAATCCACGTGGATAACCTGAGCCATCTATTTTTTCATGATGCTGGAGCACAATCTCGGCAATAGGATATGTGAAAGAGATATCTTTGAGTATTTCATAGCCAAGTTTGGGATGATTTTTAACCAGATTATATTCGATTTCGTTTAACTTGCTGGGTTTATTTAATATTTCTGAAGGAATGCTGATTTTTCCAATATCATGAACTAAAGAGGCAATCCTGATAGCCTCAATAGCATCATTGTCCAGGCCTATTTCCCGTGCAATATTCGTAGCAATCCTGGCTACACCTTCCTGGTGTCCAGCAGTATAGGGGTCCCTGATCTCAACAACCCTGGTCATTGCCATTATAATATCATTCCTATTTTTCTCCAATTTCTTGTAGTTTTGGTAATTATGGATAGCAATGGCAATACCATGGACAAAACTGTCAATTTTCCTAATGTTTTGTTGATTAAAGGCATTGGGCTTTTCGCTCACTAGACCCAAAGTCCCCAGCACCATTCCTTCAAAAGCAAAGGGTATTTTTACAAAAGATCGAATCCATTCCAATCCCTCGATCCTTTGCCAACGGAAATCTTTGGTCGAATCAGTAACGATAACCGGCTGTTTACTGTCAATTGCCTCTTTTTCTACTGGGTAATGATTTAGATCTTGTCTCAGATTCTGCACAATTTTTCGACATCTTTCTTTCTTATAACCTTTAATAGCAATAACCTGAAGCTGGTTTTTTTCTAGTAGGGCAATATCTGCACCATCATGAGGAATAATCTTTGCAACAAATTCTAATACCTGTTTTAATTTAGCAGAAAAATCTTTTTCAGAAATCAGATTTAATGCCATTTCCTGCTCCATGGCAATCAGACTGCTCTGTTCCCTTTCCATGTATAAAAGCATTTCCCTCTCTTTTTCCTTTATCTTTTGCTCGGTAATATCAGCCACGGAAGATACAACCCCCTGAAAATAACCTTTTTCGTCCAGTATAGGTGCAGCATTAATAGAGAGAAAAACCATTCTGCCATCCGGCCATTTAATAGCATGTTCAATTGTATAAAATGATTTATGGTGTTTTCTTACCAGGTTAAAAGGCAGTTTATCTTCTGGAAATGAATTCCCGTCCAGGTCTGTTATCTGCCATTTGACATCATTGTATGTTCTTTCTATAAGTTCATCTTTGGTTAAACCCAAAATCTTTTCTGCTAAATTATTGGCATAGGTAATTTTGCCATCTTTATTTACAAAAGTAATTCCTACTGGACTGGTATTAAGAAGTAATTGGTTGATTTGTACCTGGTTACCCAGCTCCTGCTCTGATTTCTTTTGTTCTGTTATATTAACCCCAACTCCAATTAGGTATTGATATTCTTTATTTTTGTTATAAACGGGTTGTCCATACCAGCGAACCCATAATTCCTGACCATTTTTATTCAAAATAATATTTTCATTATGAGTAGGAGAGCCTTTTTGCTGTAAACTTGTAAATATCTTCTTTAGCATATCATGTTGG
>CAYOLB010000223.1:0-3040 GCA_964404675.1 uncultured Atribacterota bacterium
GTATATGTCAAAGAACGATTACATAGTAACCCTGTGCAGGCTTCAACAGCACACCTTAATTAACCCATTTTTTTTGTCTAGACAATGGGGAGCCCTTTAAAGGTCTAATTATAAAAGTGGATATTAAAAACAAAACTATCCTAGAAACAAAACAAAGCTTAACAAATAAAGCTGGTATAATATCTCTTGGAAAACTTGCTGTTTCAATTTCAGGTTTAGCATCAGCCATGATTCTCTCCAGATTTCTTTCCCAACCGGATTATGGGACATATCGTCAAGTATGGTTGATTTACAATACATTAGTACCGCTCTTAATCTTTGGTCTTCCAATGAGTGTCAATTATTTTATACCCCAAAAACAAAAAACAGAGCAAAAGACATTGAATATACAGACATATTTGCTTTTAATAGTTGGTGGATTTTTTTTGAGCATATTTATTTTCGCGTGCTCGTCTTTGATGGGGGCATGGTTCAATAATCCAAATCTTGTTAATGTTCTTAGAGTGTTCAGTTTTATACCATTATTGACATTCCCTACTTTATATTATCAAAACCTTCTGATTTGTTTAAATAAACCTCGGTTGGTTGCTGGAATAAGCTCTACAATGGCGATATTACGTTTAGGGGCGGTTGTAATTCCTGCTTTTCTCAGTGCAAGTCTTGAAAAAATTTTTGCAAGTCTTTTATTATTTTCCATATTTCAATTAATTATTGTTACTTATTATATTTTAAAGCCATTTACTGGGATAACTCTCAACTGGGAAAGAACCTTATTGATTCAACAACTTAAATATTCTGTTCCTCTAGGATTTTCAACAATTGTTGGTACTTTAACACTTAAAGTGGATAAAATTAATATTTCTTCGTTTTTTTCAACTTCACAATATGCAATATATGCAAATGGCGCGATTGAAGTGCCTTTGATAGGTATTCTAACAGGTTCAATTGCTGCAGTCTTGATGCCTGAATTTGTAAAATTATATAAAAATGGCGATAAGGAATTACTAGTTAGAATATGGCATAATGCGATTAGAAAAGTAGCCTTGATAATTTTACCAATAATGTTTTTTTTGATTGTTTTTGCGAGCGAATTTATCACACTACTTTTTTCATCCAGATATATAGATAGTGTATCCATATTTCAGATTTATCTGTTAGCTTTGCCTATTAGAGTTACAACATTTGGTATGATACTTCTCTCAATGGGGCTTTCATCAACGGTTTTTCGTTATGCCCTTTATACATTGTTTTTAAACATTTTTCTTAATTTAATTATGATTAAAACAATTGGATTTTTAGGGCCAGCTTTGGCAACTATTTTCACAACTTATGTTATTGGTTATTTTCAACTAAAAAAGATTGCTGAAGAAATTAAGATAAGTATAAGAAAAATATTCCCATGGAAGTATTTATTTCATATTATGATTGTAGCAGGTTTTACAGGTTGTATTTTGGAACTTATTAAACTGTATTTACCACTGGATGGTTTTATTATTAGATTAATTTTTGGGAGCATTTTATATGGAGTTATATTTTTAGTGTGTGCAAGTTTTACTCATTTGATTACAAGAAAAGATTTAGAAATTCCGCTACAATTTATCAAAGAACTATGTCGAAATTAATTGAGAAAGATATAATTTGGTCAATTGCAAAAAGAATTGTGCTAATAATCCCTTTGACGAGAAGATGGTATGAGTTGGGTTATTTTTCTCGGACTATCAGACGACAACGTTTAATTAATTTTATCTTTCAAAGAATATTGCGACAAAATTGCGATTCACCTTGGTCTGTTAATTTTACTTCCCGAATTGTTTTTCCACATAAGATTCAAATCGGGAGTGGAGTGGAACGAAGCCTATTGTTTAGTCCAAATTGTTACATACAAGGTGGAAACGGTGTGGAAATTGGTGATGGAACTAGATTTGGACCTGGAGTAAAAATTATAAGTGCGAATCATAACCCGAGCAATATGAGTCAATGGTTGCCAGATAAACCGATTAAGGTAGGTAGGAATTGTTGGATAGGAGCAAATGCAGTTGTTTTGCCAGGAGTAGAGCTTGGAAATAATGTCATAGTAGGGGCAGGTGCTGTAGTCACGAAAAGCTGTCCCGCCAATATGATATTGATAGGAAATCCTGCAACAGCCATAAAGAATAAGTGTCATGACAAGCACAGGATGAAATAGGAGTTCCAGAATAATAATGGGTATAAAAACAGTTCATTAATTTCCCCTGGGAAAACCCCGGCTTTGCCGGGGACTCAGCAGGATATCACAATTACTGGAATAGAGAAGCCTTCTTATTGTGAACTGCTAAAAGGTTTTAGGAAGGGATACAAGAAATGAAATTATTAAAGAGTTTAAGACGCATAGCATGGGAATGCAAGTATCACGTGGTTTGGATGTCGAAATACGAAAGAAAAAGATGCATGGAAATATAAGGCAGCATTTTGGAGGAGTATTCGGTGGATTATTTTGGCAGAAGTAGGGTGAGATTATAGAAGGTCATCTCATGAGTGATTATTGCTATGTGTTGCTGTGGATTTCGCAGAATACGCGGTATCTAAATGTAATAGGATGTATGAAAGGCAAGAGTGCGATCAATATAGCGAGGAGATATATGGATAAGTGTAATAATTATACAGGACAGCATTTTTAAGTAGAAGGGTATAATATATCCACGATAGGCTTGAATGAAGAGGTGATATGTGAGCACATCAAGAAGCAGGAGAAGGGAGATCAGCGCATTGATCAACTCATGATATTGAATAGAAATAACTCTTGTCCAAAAACGTTTTTAATTAAAATTATTTGAAAATGCCCTCCAAATGGGCGACCGTATATTTAACTAAACCTAAGTAAACGGAACCCAAAGAGGAGGACAGGATTATGGTACGACATGCAAGCTTGTTTAGTCAACTTATTACGCTTTTTAACCGAAGACAATTTTATCACCTGGTCGTTAAACATAACTCCGAGCGTTATGCCAAGGGATATAACTCCTGGGATCATTTTATAGCCATGCTTTTCTGCCAATTAGCA
>CAYOLB010000224.1:0-2074 GCA_964404675.1 uncultured Atribacterota bacterium
AAATCTGGGTAAGGAGGCAGCTATACAAACTGGAATAGAATATGCAGGAAATGCCACCTACTGGATATTTCTTGATGCCGATTTAATCAATCTAAAGCACGAACATATAGAAGCCCTATGTCAACCAATTAAAGAAAACCCCAAAATTGGTATGACAATAGGAATATTTCAGCAGGGTGGAAAGCTTGGTGTAGATTTAGCTCAAAAATATTTTGGCATATTAAACGGAAAAAGGGCACTTTCCGGCTGGTTTGTGAAAAAATTACCAGACCTTTGTTACCTGGTTTAACTCATCATACCAAAGAAAGTAAATTGGGTTATCTGGCGGGATTTCTATATCGCTTACAGGTGTTCAAAGAGTGTCTTTACACATTATAGCTGGAAAAAGTATCTTAACCAATAGGGGCAAGTTTTGAACTTGCCCCTATTGGTATTTTCAGTACAAAAAAATTAATTTTTAATATAATATTACTACTATATTTATACTGCTATTTTTCTACTTCTGTTAATTCACCCTCAGTTTTAGCTACAACAACAGCACAAGCAGCATCACCGGTTACATTACAGGAAGTCCTGGCCATATCCAGTATTCGGTCAACTCCTGCAATCAAGGCTACACCTTCCAGGGGTAAGCCTACCGAAGAAAGTACCATTGTTAACATTACTAAACCTGCTCCCGGTACTCCGGCAGTTCCAACTGAGGCTAATAATGCAGTTAATAATACCGTTAATTGTCCTCCAAATCCAAGCTGAATACCATAAGCCTGGGCAACAAATAATGCGCAAACACCCTGATAAAGAGCGGTACCATCCATATTGATAGTGGCTCCTAGCGGCTGCACAAAACTGGAAATAGTATTGGAAACGCCTAAATTTTCCTGGGCTAAGCGCATGGAGACAGGAAGAGTACCTGCACTGCTACAAGTAGTGAAAGCCAGCAGGGATGCCCCGCTGAAGCCTTTAAAAAATTTTAGCGGGCTCATCCTAGCAATAATTGAAACCATTCCTGAATAAACTAATAATTCATGGATTATAACTCCCAAATAAACAGCAAAAATTAATTTAGCAAAAGGAACTAATACAGACAGGCCATGAGTGCCCACAGTAACTGCGATAAGAGCAAATACGCCATATGGGGCGAATTCCATTACTATTCCGGTTAGTTTATACATGGTCTCAGCAAATCCTTTAAAAAATGTTAAAACACTTTGTCCTTTTTCTCCTGCCCTTGTCATTGCAAAACCGAAGAATAGTGCAAATACAATTACTTGAAGTACTGTACCCTGTGCAGCTGCACCAGCAGGATTACTTGGGACAAGGTTTATGATAGTATCTGCTATTGAGGGAATTTGACCTGCCTCTTGTGAAGTTCCTTCTAAAACCAGGTTCATGCCTGCACCAGGTTGAATTATATTTCCTATCAACAATCCAATAGTTATAGCAAAAGCAGTAGTTATTAAATAAAATGCGATAGTTTTTCCAGCTACTCTTCCTAATTTTTTGGGGTCGGCAATACTTGCAACACCAACAACCAGACTGGAAAAAATTAAGGGGATCACTAACATAGACAAAAGACGGAGAAAAATAGTGCCAACCGGTCTTATCCATTCTATACCCGGACCCCAAATTGCACCCAAAATCGCTCCCAATACAAAGCCAATTAAAATTTTTTGAAAAAGTTTCATTTTATCCCTCCTAAAAAATAAAATGATTTAAAATTGCCGATATATTGTGCAAATGATAATTATATGATTTTTTTATTTATCACCTCGCTTTCTTAACAGCGGCTTTTGCCAAAATATTGGTTGGGTCAAATAGTGGAACCGGAATATCTTCCTGTTTTAAAATAAGAGGTATCTCGGTACAGCCGGCAATTATTGCTTCTGCTCCTTTGTTTATTAAATCACCAGTAATCTTTAGCATACTCTCTTCTATATTTCTGGATAGTTTACCTGCCTTAACTGCATATATTGCCTCCATTATTTTGGCTATAGATTTTTCCTCAGGCGATATACCTGTGATATTGTACTTATTGAAGTATTGGTCATAAAGCCTAGTTTCATAAATACCTATT
>CAYOLB010000225.1:0-17175 GCA_964404675.1 uncultured Atribacterota bacterium
ATACTATTTTAATAATTCTCTGCTTTCAATTGGAAGAAAGACTGGGGATGTTCACAAGCAGGACATTTTTTTGGTGCCTCTGCCCCTTCCAGCACATAACCGCAGTTGCGACAATGCCAGGTTACCTTTTCTTTCTTCTTGAATACAGTTCCGTTCTTTAGATTTTCTAGTAATTTGCGATATCTAGCTTCATGTTGCATTTCAACCTTGGCTATTTCATCAAATTGAAGGGCTACTTTCTCCAATCCCTCTTTTCTGGCTATTTCTGCAGCATCCTTATATAATGTTCCCCATTCCAAAAGTTCACCATCAGCGGCTGCTTTCAGGTTCTGTGCAGTATCTCCAATAATTCCTGCAGGATAGCTTGCCTGAATTTCGACCTCTCCACCCTCTAGCAACTTAAAAAATTGTTTGGCATGTTCTTTTTCATTATCTGCTGTTTCCTCGAATATTGCGGCAATTTGCTCATAGCCTTCCTTTCTAGCTTCGCTGGCAAAATAAGTATAACGATTCCGCGCCTGAGATTCTCCCGCAAATGCGGCTAATAAATTTTTTTCAGTTTCCGTACCTTTGATTTTCCCCATTGATTTCCTCCTTATATCCTTAAATACAAAGATATGACTAAAAACATTTTGTTTCCAATACAAAAATTATTAGAAACTCATTTACTTATCAAACTGACTGAACCTCTTTAATTTCTGGAATAGCTTGTTTTAACGCTTTTTCGATACCCATTTTTAAAGTCATTTGACTCATAGGACACCCACGACAGGCACCAGTAAGTTTAACCTTTACTATTCCTTCGTCAGTTACATCTACTAATTCAACATTCCCACCATCAGCTTGTAATGATGGTCTGACTTTTTCTAAAACTTGTTCTACTTTTTCCCTCATAATCTTACTCCTTATTATATTTCTTATTTCTTTGTACATTATTCCTATTAATCAACATTTTTAAAGATACCATTGATAAATCACTGATTAGCTTCTTTTGCACTTTTTCAATTTCTTTTCTAATCGGGCAATCATTAATTAATGGGCATTCCTGGCCTTTACTGTAACAATTGCTTAATTGTAACTCCCCTTGAAAAATCTTTATCAAATCAAGCATAGATATTTTATCCGCAGATTTTGCCAGTTTAAATCCACCATTTTTCCCCTTGTGTGATTTTAGCATTCCAGCTTGATTTAATTTTTGCAATATTTTTCTAAGAAAAGGCCTGGAAATTCCAAAATAAGATGCTAAATAGTTCGTTGTGACTATTTCTTCTTTTTCCATAAACATAAAACATAATGACCTAATAGCATATCCTACTTCTCTATTTATTATCTTCATTAATATATCAATACCTTGCAAACAATTATTTTATGGAATCTACTATATTTAAATCATCAAAAGTTCGCTAGAAAATGTAAACATATATTAAAGATTTATAAAAATCTTAAATCCCTACCTCTACCCTTGATATTTATAATGATACTAGATAAGTATCTTTTAGTCAAATTTTTTATCTTCCAAGATAGAGGTTCCTAACTTCTTCCCTAATTCTTCACAGCTGTTAATTATTTCAGCATTTAATTTGGAACCAGCAGTAACATAATCAATAACCTTGAATTTAAAAGCCGTACTGATTTTTTGTAGACTTTCAATTGCTGGTTCTCCACCAAGACCCCCTGAAGTAAAAAATACACAGGGCAAATTAGCAGTTAAACTGCCTTCAATCCTACTTTGGCTTGGATAAAAGGTTCTATCAAAAAAGTCTTTTACTGTCCCTGCCATATAATCAAAATAATCTGGGGTACCAATCGCAATTCCATCTGCCATCTTTAAATCATCCCACCCAGTATCTTGTGCCTTTTTAAGTTCTACCTGTAAACTTTCATCAATACTTTCAACTCCCATCTTAACAGCATAAGCCATTTTTTCCACAATTCCACTTTGAGAATGATAAATAATTAAAATGTTTTTCAAGGATATACCTCCCTTTGTAATAGTAATATTATTGTAATAGAATTAATAAATTAATATTTTCTTTAACCTAACCGTATTTACCCACTAGATATAGTCTATTCTTTCTCAAAAAAGGAACAGTCGGATTCTTTAAGAATATCTCTTGCTTTATCGAGATCTCTGTCTGATATTAGAATACGAACCTCAGCCAACCCATCTACAGTAAAAGGATGTACTGATCTGGTAACATCAGATTGCAGGATACATCTAATTCCATAACTTTCTAATAAACTCTGAATGGGCAATGCATCTACTTCAGTTGGCACTCTGCATAATTCTATAATTTTCGAATTGTGATAGCCATTATCATTCTCTTGCATAATTTACACCTTTCCTAAATTAATAATTAATATTCAATGCCAATCCTAGCCTGAATTCCCTTTTGATAGGGATGCTTTACTTCTCGCATTTCTGTGACTAGATCAGCTTTATCTATTATTTCCTCTGGTGCGTTTCTACCAGTGATAATTATTTCTATCTTTTCCGGTTTCTCATCTAAAAAATCAAGAACCTGTTGTAATGGTAATAATTCAAAATATATTACCACATTCAATTCATCAAAAATAACAATATCATATTGTCCGCTTTTTGCTCCCTGCACACCAGCTGTAAACGCTTTTTTGGCTTCTTGATAATCGATTTCTTTTGCTTTTCCTTTAAATACAAAATCTTTCGTTCCAAATGTTTTTACAGTTATCTGCGGGATTAGTTGAATTGAATGGAGTTCACCATAGTCCCATTTTTTCATAAATTGAACAATTAATACTTCCTTACCTCTTCCTGCAGCCCTAAGAGCAAGCCCAAGCGCAGCAGTTGTTTTACCTTTGCCATTGCCATAATAAACCTGGATCAAACCTTTCATGTTATGACTCCCCCTAATAATATTTTTATACCCTTAAAATAATATGAATTGAATTTTCCATTTATATCGATTATAATATAATAACATAAAAATAATATTTTAGGATAACAGGTTAAGGGAAGAGTGGTGAAAATCCACCGCAAACCCGTTACTGTGAAAGGTACCGAAAGCTGTTTTTATGCCACTGGAAAAAATCTGGGAAGGCGCAGCAAGTAGATAGCCTAAAGCCAGGAGACCTGCCTGTTAAAGAGATATTACACTTCTTCGTGGTTAAGAAGTGTGTTTCTTTATTTTTAATATACGGTATATAAGCAGGGAAGGTAATAAAAAATGAATAAAATCAAAAATGCAATCTTTTACTATGTATCTATTCTTACAATGTTAGTGTTATTGATACTTAGCATGAATACTTTGTGTTATTCCCAGACCAATAATTTTCCCATAACTCTTATCGATGATAGCAATACTAAAATAAAAATACCCAAACAGCCACAAAGAATTATATCAACAGCACCAAGTAATACAGAAATTATTTTTACCTTGGGCTTAGAAGAAAAACTAGTTGGTAGAACTGAATTTTGTAACTTTCCTGCAGAGACTGAGTCTATCGAAAGTATAGGGAAAATGTCTCCTCTTAATTTAGAAAAAATTATATCTTTGAAACCTGACTTAATTCTCTCCTATGGAGGATTTCAATTAAAAGACATACCAAGACTCAGAGAATTAGGCCTTAATGTTCTTGTTGTCCAATCAGAAACACTCCAGGAGATGATTCAGGGTATCCATTTAATTGCTCAAGCTTGTGGAATACCCGAAAAGGGAGAGGAATTAATATCTAAGATGCAAAAACGTGTCAATCAGATAACTTTTCAGGTTGTGGCATCATCCAGGCAAAAACCTAAAATTTTTGTAGGATCTACTTTTGATACAATTTATAGTCCAGGCAAAGAAACTCTATTTCATGAATTGATTACCCTGGCCGGTGGAGAAAATATTGTGGGACATCTGCAGGGTTGGGCTAAAATTAGTCCTGAGTTAGTTGCTGAAAAGGAACCTGATATAATTATTATCCCCAGTGGAATCATGAACCCGGAAGAAATCTCCAAAATAAAGGAGGATATTATTAATCACCCTGGTTGGTCCAACATACCAGCTATTAAAAATAATCAAATTTACGCAGTAAATGAAGACTTGTTCTACCGGGCAGGTCCTCGTCTTGTCGACGGCTTGGAATTGTTATATGAAATATTTACCCGAAATGAATAATAAAAATCTTTATGGTTATCGCAATTGGAGATATAAAGCATTTGTTGTATTAATATTTGGTTTTTTATCTATTTTAATCATTGGCTTTATAGCTCTTAATTTTGGTACTATATCTATCCAGCCGCAAAATATATTGTCTATTCTCTGGCATCGTAAAACAAATGATAGTCTGGGGCTTATTATCTGGGAATTAAGAATACCAAGATTAATTATGGCAATGCTTGCCGGAATGACTCTAGCCGGTGTAGGTGGAGCATTTCAGGGTATTTTAAGAAACCCTCTGGCAGATCCCTATATCCTGGGAGTGTCGGCTGGAGCTGCTTTGGGTGCATGCATTGGTATTGCCCTGCAATACACTACCGGATTATATCTAGCGAATTTATTACCTGTCTTTGCCCTGGTTGGCTCCTTTGTATCTATCGTGATAGTATATATGTTCTCCAGAAGAAAATCCCATCTTCCAATGACTGATTTATTACTGGCTGGGGTAGCGGTAAATTTCTTTTTCTCAGCCTTAATTACTCTCTTGCTGGCAATTTCCAACCGTGAATTGCATTCAATGATTTTTTGGTTAATGGGAGATCTTTCAAATGCCAGCTGGCAAAAGATATCGTTGGTGTTTTTACCAGTTTTCATTGGAAGTTTTCTATTAATTTTTTCATCCTTAGAGCTAAATGCCATGGCTCTGGGAGAAGAAGAGGCTTTAAACCTTGGGATACAAACTGAAAAATTACGCTTAAAGGTTTTTTTAATCGGTTCTATTATGATTGCTGTGGTGGTTTCTTTTACAGGATTAATTGGATTCGTCGGTTTAGTTATTCCTCATATTGCTCGGTTATTAGTTGGACCTGATCATCGAATTATGTTGCCGGTTTCAGCTCTAATCGGAGCAGTATTTTTGATATTATGTGACACAATCGCCCGTACTATAATTGCTCCAACTGAAATACCTATTGGAGCAATTACTGCGATTATCGGGGCACCTCTTTTTATTCATCTTTTGAAAAGGAGAAATGAAAACAATGATTATTAAAGAGCCAATTATTGGTATGGAAGATTTAAGTTTTTCCTATGGGGAAAAATCTGTACTGAAAGATATAGATTTGTCTGTATTCTCAGGTGAATTTATTGGAATTATAGGACCAAACGGTTCAGGTAAAACAACGTTGTTAAAATTAATATCGGGAATATTAAAGCCTCAAAAAGGAAAAATTTTGTTATTTAATAAAGATATCTCAATGATACCAAGAAAAAAATTGGCAAAAATAATTTCAGTCGTTCCACAGGAATCTTATATCACATATAATTACAAGGTAAAGGAAATTGTTTTTATGGGTAGAATCCCTTTTATCAACCAATGGCAGGGTGAGACAATCTCAGATTATAAAATTTCGCGAGATGCCATGCAAAAGACTGATTCTCTCTGTCATGCAGAAAAAGGTATTCATCAACTAAGTGGTGGTGAAATGCAACGTGTTTATATTGCCAGGGCGTTGGCACAATCTCCTCAAATATTGATGCTGGATGAATTTGCATCTCACCTGGACTTAAATTATAAGCATGAAATGATAAGAATACTAAAAGGAGCCCTACAAAAAGAAGTAAAATGTATTGTCTCTGTCTTTCATGACTTAAATTTAGCCAGTTTCTGTGCTGATAGACTCATCTTGTTGAACGAAGGCAAAATTGAGGTAAGCGGTACTCCCCAAGAAGTTATAAATAACGAAAATATAAAGAAAGTTTACAGAAGCAAAGCCCATATTATACAACACCCTGAACTTGCTATACCTCAGGTAATAATGTAAAAATTATGTAAAAAATTAGTTAGTGCCAAAAAAATAAAAAAGTAACAATGCACTAACCTCAGTAATCTCATTAACTGCACCAATCACATCACCGCAGATGCCCTGCATTTTTAAAAAAGAATATTGAACCATTAAATAGGAAATGAAGGCAGCAAAAATCAAAAAATAAATAAATTGATATGATAATAGGTAAAAACCCGGAAGAAAAGCAAATATTGTTGCTATAATCAGTTCTGTTTTTCCAAGATACAGGGAAAACATTTGGGATAAAATATTATCTGAAGAAGCCGGCTTACCCAGATAACCCACTAATACCATTGACCATCTTCCCATAACCGGGGCAAGTAACAGTGCTTCCATTCTAATTGACAGGGGCAAGCTATTCAGCAGTAAAAATTTTAGAAGAAGCAGTAAGGTTAAGGCAATAGCACCCTTTGCTCCGATTGCTCCATCCTTCATAATTCGAATAATTTCCTGCTGATTTTTTCCGCCAGAAAAACCGTCTACCATATCAGCAAAACCTTCTAAATGAAGACCTCCACTCAAAAAAACCCATACAACAAGAATAATTCCATTAGATAATAAGGTATCGAAAGATACCCATTCCAGCAAGATTTCCACTGCTACTAGTATGAGTCCAATTAAAATACCAGCCAGTGGGAAAAAAATGCTGGATTTTGATAAATCTTCTTTAATGTAATTCTGGTCTTTTTGCTCTCCACTAGAAAATAAGAAGTTAATAGGCAGTATAGTAAGAAAAGAAATCGACAGCAAAAATCTCCTAAAAATATGCTTCATTACTGTTTCCCTTTATTAAAAGAGGAATACCGGCTACTAATAAATAAACCTGTCCAGCATTTTTTGCAATAATTTGATTGGCATAACCTAAAATATCACGATAGAAACGGCCTACTGAATTTGCAGGAACCAAACCAAGTCCAACTTCGTTGGAAACAATAATTACCGTTGCATTCCCTTTTAGTGATTCTTGAACAATTTTATTAATCTCTTTTACTATCTTATCATGAAGTTTTTTATTTAAGGAGTCACTCTGATAATCTTGCATAAGATTGGAAACCAAAAGAGTAAGGCAATCAATGATTATAACCCCTGCTTCTTTGTCAATACTGTTAAAAATCCCCCCAACATTAAATGGCTCCTCGTATGTTCTCCAGTTAGTTGGCCTAACCGCACGATGTTTTTCTATTCTATCCGCCATTTCTCTATCAAGCGGCTGGGCAGTAGCTATAAAAGCAACATTTTTACTGATTTTTTCAGCTAATGCTTCAGCAAAAGAGCTTTTGCCGCTACGAACTCCTCCGGTAATTAATATTAATTTGGGATTAAATGTAGTTTTTTTCATAACACATTCCCCTGGTAGAAAATAACTTTATAATTCTTAATTCTGCACTTTTTCTAAATCATCAAAAGTTGACATTTGGTTTAAAAGCTTAAAACCGGATTCAATAAAGTTCATTCCATAAACTGCCCCGGTCCCTTCTCCTAAATGCATACCCAGATCAAATATTGGTTTTTTGTGTAGATGAGACAAAACAATTTTATGACCTTTTTCTTTCGAACAATGACTGGCAAACAGATAATCCTGCACTTCCGGAGCCATACCTATTGCTAATAATGCACAGGCGCCTGATATTAGGCCATCCATAACTATGGGGATTCCTTTAGCAGCTGCTGCTAATATACAGCCAACTAATCCCCCTATTTCAAATCCACCTACTTTAGCCAAGACATCAATCGGGTCTTCAGGGTTTGGCTGATTAACCTTAATAGACTTATTGATTATTGCTATTTTATGCTGAATTTCTTTTGTTGATAGACCTGTGCCCATATCTACTACGTCTTCAAGTTTTGTTTTGGTTAATAGACTGATAATGGCACTACTGGCAGTGGTATTCCCGATACCCATCTCACCAAGACCAACTAAATTGATTGTTCCCTTAGAAAAAGTTTCTTCAAAAACATCATAGCCAATCAAAATTGACTTTTCTGCCATTTCGCGGGTCATAGCTGGGCCTCTGGCCATATTCTCTGTTCCCTGAGCTATTTTTTTGTCGAAAAGGCCTTTTCTTTTTTGTAATTTTCCTTTAATACCAATATCAGTAACAATAACTTCAACCCCAAAATGACGTGCAAGTACATTGATGGCAGCTCCGCCATTGAGAAAATTAATTACCATCTGACAAGTAATTTCTGGTGGATATGCACTAACTTTTTCAGCAGCTACACCGTGATCAGCAGCCATTAAAAAGATAACTTTTCTGCTTAAATCAGGATTACTGGAACCATATATGCCAGCTGCATTGGCTGTAATACTTTCCAATCTACCCAGGCTTTTTATGGGTTTTGTTAAATTGTCAAACTCTTTTAAAACTTCTTTTTCAATATCGTGATTAATGGGTGAAATTTTTTGTATTAATTCTTTGATACTATTATTTTTCAACAGCCTCTTCTTTCTTTTGCATTATTGTCAGATGTCCAATATCATTAACAGAATTTAGGTAAAAACCAATATCTTTAATATATATTAAGATATTTAAAGCAGTAGATTCCTGCCTTATATGCCAAACATTATTAATAGGGATATCAAGAGCTAACCCTACAATTATCTTTGCTACACCACCATGACAAAAAATAGCAATGGTTTTATCATTATCTTCTTCGTAGTGTTTTTGAATTACTCTATTTAAACCAATTTGTACACGTTTTTTTAAATCAAGAAGACTTTCTCCTCTTGGTAAAGCTAAATCAGGCTGTTTCCACCAATTATTGTATTGTCTTTCTTCATTTTTATTGCCTATTTCATCCCACTTCAATCCCTCCCAATTACCGAAATTAATTTCTTTAAATAATGGCTCTTTTAATAATGGGATATCATGATCTTGAAGAACAATTTTTGCAGTATGGATTGCCCTCTTAAGATCACTACTATAGGCAAAATCAATTATTTCACCTTTTAACCTATTAGATAATTGTTCTGCCTGCCAAATTCCTTTTTCAGTTAGCTTTACATCCTGATGTCCTGAAAAACGTTTTTCAGCATTACTTATTGTTTCTCCGTGCCTAATCACTAAAAATCTTAACATCACACCTAACCTTATTATTGTTTTACCTTAATAATATATACTTTAACCTTTTGTCGAAACAGATAAAGATTTGACATAAATATGTGGGAAATAATACTGACCGGAAACCCATCTTGCTTCATCTCCTATTGCTGTAATATCCTTTAAAACCTCAAAGGCATTACCGGAAATCATGACATTTTTAATTCTCCCGACTACTTTGCCATTTTTTATCTTAAAACCAAGTTGTACATTATTGGAAAAAGCCCCACTCAAAACATTACCCTGTCCTAATCCTAACACTTGATCTACTATTATTCCTTCTTTAATGTCTTTAATCATTTCATCAAAAGATGCTTCCCCTTCGGAAATAATTAAATTACTGACACCCGGTGAAGGGGAAGAGTGAAAACCATGCCTGATTCCATTACCAGTTGGCTTAACTCTTGCTTCAGCAGCATTTTGTAAATCATAATAATAGTTTTTTAAGATACCCTTTTCTATTAAAGGTAAACGCTGCATAGAAATACCTTCATCATCATAAGGGGCACTTCCACTGGCATAGTCAATTGTACCATCACTATACATTGAAAACAAAGGACTGGATATTAATTGATCTATCTTATCCTGTAAAGAAGATATTTTCTTATTAACTATTCTTCCATTTAACCCGCTCATAAATGGTAATAATAAAACTAATAATACCTTGGGAGTAAATATTACCGGCATATTATCACTTTCTATATCTACAATTTTTTCGCTCCACTTTATCTTTCTTTCCAATCTTTCCCAGAGGGGTTCGAGAGACAAACCATCCTTGCCCCAATGCAGAGAGTCCATCAACATCAACATATCATTATCTCTTGTATCCTGCAGCATGACAGAGTGAGAAAATGATGTTTTTTGATAAGAAAATGATGCTCCTTTTGTATTAGCGTATTGAATAAAGCCTTCCTGTTTGGAAATTTCTGCATCACAACGTAAATCTGCATTTATTGCCAGGGCTCGTTTAACAATTTCATTTCCCGTTTCTATCATATCCGAAACAGTCTTCTCTTGCACTGATTTATCATACAATTGTAGTTTTTGCTTATTATCATTTGTAATATTACTGGGAAAATCAAATCTGGCAATTTGTCCAAATTGGGCTACTTGTAATGCCTTCTCTATCATACCATCAATTTGATTCTTTGAAGTCGAAGATGAAAAGCCTATTTTATTATCCTGGATAATCCTTAATGCCCATCCTTCACTCTCTTCCATATTAATGGATTTCAATTGATTCATTTCATACTCAACTGGTATTGAAGTAAAAATAACCCTGAATAATTCACCTGAATTTACTTTTTGCTTAACTTTATCTATCATCTGCTGCATATTAACGACTACCCCCTACTATTACATTCTTAATACGGATGTGAGGACTACCAAAAGTTACTGGCAAAGGTTGTTGCCCACCTTTGCCACAACCACCGCCCGATTCAACAATCTTTAAATCATTACCAATACCATCAATATTATACAGGGTATCAAATAGATTCCCAGTGAGGGTAATATCTCTAATTGGTTCGGATATTTTCCCGTTCTCAATCATATACCCCTCTCCTGCACTAAAGGTATACATTTCAAAAGTAGTATTCCCGCCATAAAATTGCCGGGCATAAATCCCTTCCTTTATACCACTAAACAAATCTTTATAATGAGTTTTGCCTTGTTCTATGTAGGTATTAGTCATTCTTACGATTGGTTTAAAATGGTAACTTATGGCCCGAGCATTTCCAGTTAGGTCTTCACCCATCCTGGCAGAAGTTTCCCGGGAATGAAGGCGTCCTGCAAGAATACCTTCTTTAATCAAGTAATTCTTCCTGGTGAGTACTCCTTCATCATCATACTTAGCTGAACCCAATAAATTTGGTAAAGAACCATCATCTACAACATTTAACTCTGATGGTCCAACTTTTTTACCTAATTTCATTAAATTCCGCATCCTGGGGTCTTCATATAAGAAATCTGCTTCGCTTAAATGTCCAAATGCTTCATGGATAAAAACACCGGCAAGAATGGGGTCAAGAATTACAGTGTATTCCCCTCCTTTAACTGGCTTAGCTCTAAGCAATTTAACAGCCCGACGGGCTGTTTTCTGTGCTAGAGATGACAACTGTTCAGCAGAATCATAGCCTCTGGTACTTCCTTTACTCTCAGAAGCCATTTGCACATCATCACCATTGCGGGCAATCGCAGTAAAATGAACACTTAAATAAGGCTTTTCATGTTTTATGTAAGAACCTTCGGAATTGGCAAAATACACAGTGGTATATCTGTCATTATAATCTACAATAGAAGATTGTATGCTGGGGCTATACTTTATGATAATGTTACTATAATTTTTCATCATAGTAGCTTTTTCTTTTAAACTTACTTTCCTAAAATCCCGCCCGCACTCAGGGTATAAATTTTCAACCACTGGTTCTGTTTCAGTAAAGTAACTTTTCTGATTACCAATCAATGTAGCAATTTCCACGGCCTGTCTTGCCTTTTCTTGCAGGTTATCCCATCCATTAAAAGTAACAAATCCCCATTTTCCCTTAACTAATGCCCTTACATTTCCTCCCATCTCCTGGGAGCTGCTTATTTTTTCCATATCCTTTCCCTGAAGCCGAATATGGGTAGATTCATAATTTTCCAGGCGGATTTCAACATAATCTGCCTTTTGATTATAAACTGCTTCTGCTAACCTGTTACGCATATGCTTCCTCCTGTCTCACTTTAATTGCGTATCACTAATATCATAAAATCTAAATTATATTATGTTTACTCATCATTTATTCTTCTATATCTTCCTTAGTTTCTTCGACACTCTCTTCCATAATATTCTGCTCTGCCAGGTAAATGGATCGCTCTAACCACCAGACCCATTCACTCCATTTTCTGTCTATATTTTTATTCTGCTCTTTTAAATTGATCAAACCATTTATTTTTGCATCAGTATCATCTGCATAAAAGAGAACAACAGCAGGAAGAATGCTGGGTAATTTTGGTGAACCAAATTCAAATTTACCATGATGACTTAAGATAGTATGTTTTATCATAATTGCCAAATCATCAGGAAAATCAGGTATTTGCTTAATCTTTTCCTGAATCATTTCTGTCCCAATAATAATATGGCCAATCAATTTACCCTTATCAGTATATTCAATAGTGCCATTAAGCTGGTATTCATCTATTTTACCAATATCATGAAGAAGGGCAGCACTAATTAAAAAATCCCGATTAACCTGTGGATGAATTTTGCATATTGCCTCACAAATATTAGCAACGTTAATGGTATGTTCAGCCAAACCCCCAATATAAGCCTGATGTAATTTTTTAGCTGCCGGTGCTTGTTTAAACTTTTCTCTAAATATCATATCATCAAAAAAAGAAATTAATAAATTTTTTAAATATTGGTTATTGATTGAATTAATCTTTTCATCAATTTGACTCATCAAATCTTCAATATTCTTCCCTGAAGAAGGGATAAAATCTTCCTCCTTATATTCTGAGGCTTCTTTTAATGATTTGATGCTCATTTGTAATTGGCCGTTGCTTTTTTTCTTGATAACCTGCCCTTCGATAAAGGCTAGTTTTATCTTTTCAATCTCTTTTAGCTTCTCAGAAGAAATATCCCAGTAAATAGCCTCAATTTCGCCACTCTTATCAACAATTTTTAAAAAACCATCAACAATTCTTCCGTCTCTCCGTAACCTGAATTCAGCTTCTTTAATATAAAATACCTTTGTAATTCTATCTCCTAATTCCAAATCAACAATTCTTTTTTTATTATCCAATTATTAAACCTCTCCTGTATTCTTGATTGAGGTAAGAAATATCACATTCGCTTAGTGCATGTGACTTTTTATAATTTTATTCATGGTTAAATAAAACAATTAGAAGTTATTATATAATAAAATCTTCATTTTGAAAACTAATGAACTGATTTAACAGGCTAATCAGATAACTAGCAGGATATTTTCTTGACAAGATATCTTATTTTATCTATCCTAATATAGTAATTAATTATTGTAAGTTTGATTTAAATCTATTAGCCGAAGTGGCGGAATCGGTAGACGCGCTACGTTCAGGGCGTAGTAGGTCTTGCACCTGTGGGGGTTCAAATCCCCCCTTCGGCACCATCAATTATTTTATATGTTTTATTTATTTTTCTAATCCTTCAAATTTTTGTAGTTCCCAATTATAATGTTCTACCAATTTTCTAAAGCTTATTTCATCATTCCTGATTTTATGGATATATTTTTTACTGTGATAAAAAAATATATCCAACTGGCTTAACTCTTCTCCTTCAATCATCTTAAATATAATTTGAGAATATAATCTATCATAAAGCCTGGTAATAATTTTTTCGTTTTTACTAATACTCACTTCAATATTTTCAATACGTTCAGCCCAATGTGACAAATCTACTAAATCAGGGTTTTCGGAATAATCAGATTTAGCAATAAATTCGATATCCTCTTTATGCGGTCTTAACTCCTCGAGTTCCTTTATATGATAACCCAACATATGTTCAAGGGCATAAACAGATTTCTGTTCAGCTCTTACTTTTCGCAATATTTCTGTATTTACTTTATTTTCAGCAACAGTGTTAAATATGTTCATAAACCAACATCCCGCCTGAATCAATATTTATTGATAATTAATTATAACAAATTTAGTGAATAAAGTGAATCTTGTATTGTTTATAATAACCAAACGCATGCAGCTGCAAGGTAAATTCACTAGTCCTGAATGAACTAGGTTATTTTTTTATACTTTACTGGTAGATTTTGGTAATTGGAGTAGCCATGAAAACAATTTAGTAGAAAATGGCGGTATTCTTAAAAGAACTAGCATCTATAACATATAATGATAATATAATTAAGGAAAAAAATATCAGATGTGGAGGTCAAAATGTTCACAAAGCTTTATTTGATTGCTTTACCAGTATTTTTTGTTATTGACATGCTATGGTTGGGTGTGGTTGCTAAAAGCTTTTATCGTAGCCAGATTGGTTTTATGATGAAGGCAAACATTAATTGGGTAGCAGCTATTATATTTTATCTCCTCTTTATTGCAGGCTTGGTATTCTTTGTCTTAGCCCCGGCAATAGAAAAAAGAAGTTTGATTTTTGCGCTGGCAACAGCAGCTTTCTATGGCATCTTGACTTATTCTACATATGACTTGACTAACCTGGCAACCTTACAAAACTGGCCTTTATTAATAACAGTAGTTGATATAATCTGGGGTATGGTTTTATCTACATCGGTAACTCTAATTTCTTATCTTATCGCTATTAAATTTGTTGTACAGTTTAGTACAAGTTAGTAATTATTGCTAATATTTTTATCATAAGAGTAATGTTTAAAAACGATTAACAAGAAGATGATTATATCCTGGAGGAATCATAGAAAAGACCCCTTATTAAAAAATAAGGGGTCTTTTCTATTAATATAATAACTTCAAACAGAGATTAATTAATATCGTCTTCTGTTGTCATTAAAATCTCTTCTAGGTCTTTGCGGTCTAGCTTCATCGATTTTCAATGGACGACCATTAAACTCAGTATCGTTCAAAGCTTGTTTGGCATTTTCGGCTTCTTCTGAAGTAGACATTTCAACAAAACCAAAACCTTTGCCTTCGATAATATTAACACTTTTTACAGTGCCATGATTAGCGAAAAGCTCTTCAAGTTGCTCGTTAGTTACGGAATAACTTAAATTTCCGACATAAACTTTACTACCTTGCATAGTATTTTCCTCCTTTTTTATTTTTCATCAGTAACATTAAACTTAGAGGTAAAACATAGCAAGATAGAAAGGACTCTATTTTAGATATTACTGTAAATCAATTTTTAACAAAAAATTGACCTCACCTTTTTAATAAGTGACTCTACAAGTATACACTATTTAAGAATAATGTCAAATAATTATTTTATATAGTGTGATTATTTTATATAGTATTAGGTATGAAATAAATACTCTGTGATTCTTAAGTTGTAAACTAGAAACTGATAACTATTCTGTTATTCTCCGTTATTATGTGTTAATCCTGATAGAACTGATACCCTTACAATAATTCCTAACAGTTTTTTGTTTTCGTTGATTACTGCAATTGGGTACTTGCTTTCTATTGCCTTGGGCAATAAATCCTGTACGTAAGCTTCTTCATCAGTGGTAAAATAATCCTGTTTTAATATATCAGTAAGTTTCTTCTTATTCTTAACCGCTTCAATAGCATCATCAATAGTAACTATTCCTTCCAGTTTACGGTTCTCTCCAACTACAAAGACACTCGAAATTCCATTAGACTCCATTTCGTTAATCGCGACTTTGATACCATGGGAAATACTCACAAGCGCCCCTGGTTTAAACATAATATGTTTTGCCTGTAATACCTTAGAGCGATCAATATCCCTTACAAAATCTTCAATATAAGCATTTGATGGGTTATTCAAAATATCTTCAGGTACTCCTATTTGCACAATTTCGGCGTCTTTCATAACTGCTACTCTGTCACCCAGTTTAAAAGCTTCATTAACATCATGGGTTATAAATACAATAGTCTTTTTTAATTTGGATTGTATATCCAACAATTCAAGCTGCATATCTCTACGGATTAAAGGGTCTAAGGCACTAAACGGTTCATCCATCAATAAAATATCAGGATTATTTGCCAAAGCCCTTGCCAACCCTACACGCTGTTGCATCCCTCCACTTAATTCAGCAATATATTTGTCTTCCCATCCAGACAATCCTACTGAATTAATGGTATCTATTGCTATTTTCTTTCTTTCTTCTGGTGAAACTCCCTTAACTTCCAGTCCATATTCAACATTACCTAACACTGTACGATGGTTTAATAATCCAAAATTCTGAAAAACCATAGTAGCCTTGGTCTGTCTGAATTCTCGTAGTTTATGTTTATCATATTTAACTATATTCTCATCATCTACATATATGTCTCCCGCAGTTGGTTCATTAATTAGGTTTAAACAACGTATGAGAGTAGATTTTCCACTCCCCGAAAGACCCATAATGACAAATATTTCTCCTTCGTTTACTGTAAAGGAGGCATCTTTTACACCTATAGTATGTCCTGTTTCTTTGAATATTTTATCTTTTGATTGGTTATTCTTTATTTTTTTTAGAATTTCTTTTGGTCTTTTCCCAAAGATCTTCGTTAAGTGATCTACTTTAATTTTTACACTCATTCTGGGCTCCTTAGTTCTCCTGCGAAATTATTAGAATTTTATTTTGGGTACTTATACTTGTTAGCAATTCCCTGAGTTATTCTATCAATAATAATTGCTAAAAAAACAATGCTAATGCCGGCTTCAAATCCCAATCCAATATCAATTCGATTAATGGCCTGCAACACATTTAATCCCAATCCCTGGGCACCAATCATTGAAGAAATTACTACCATCGACATCGCCAGCATAGTTGTCTGATTAATTCCCATCATTATCGTTGGGAAAGCCTGAGGTAACTCGATTTTTGTCAATATCTGCCAGGCAGTAGAACCAAAAGCATGTCCAGCTTCTACCATCTCCCTGGAAACCCCTTTTATTGCCAGATCAGTCAATCTTATTGCTGGTGGGGTTGCATATACAACTGTTGCAAAGACAGCAGGAACAGTCCCTAATCCAAACAGCATAATTGCAGGGATCAGATAAACAAAGCTGGGCATAGTTTGCATAGCATCAAGTACAGGTTTTACAATAGTCTCTAACCTCTCATTATACGCTACTAGTATTCCTAAAGGCACACCAATAAGACCAGCAATAACAACTGCTACAAGGACTACTGATAAAGTCAACATCATTTCTTCCCAAAGACCCATAACACCAATCAAAAATATTAAACCTGCAAAAGTAACTCCTGATTTCCAGTTTTTGATTTTCCATCCTAAAATAAACACAATTACAATAAAAACCGGCCAGGGAATCCATAAAAACAATCCCCTGGTTTGCAGTAAAAACCACAAAATACCATCTTTGATTGCATCAAATATAAATGAATAATTTTGTACTAACCATCTAACAAAATTTCCTACATGTTTGCCAAAATTGATTTGCCAGGCACTGGGAAAATTAAAAAAAATATTTGTCAT
>CAYOLB010000226.1:0-1809 GCA_964404675.1 uncultured Atribacterota bacterium
GTTGAAAAAGATAAGGTATTGATAAACCAATAGATTCTGGTTTACCGGAATGGCTGGCCATAGGATACGAAGATAGAACCATAATTGGAAGAACTGGACTAAAGACCAGGTCGAGAGTCATAATTATTAAATACAAGAATAATCAAGTAAATGATGCAAGTAGAGAAAAACAGAATTAACATTTCTGTAATTATAATCTTCTGGATAACATTTGTCTTTTTTATTCTAACAACCTACCTGTCAATTTTTAGCATGTATCTAACAAGTTACGGGTTTTATTCATATCTGCCTTTTCTTTCTTTTTTTATAGGCTGGAAGTTTCTTTTTTTTATTTTAATACAAGCTATTCTGGGAATTATATTGATTGTATTAGCATCAAAGGGAAAGTTTATTAAGAATTTAAAGGCATTTCTTATGCTTACGGGCTCATCTTCAGTTTTTATTTTTTTAAGTATTGTCTCTTTAGCCTGGATTGTGCATAACCTTTATACTGTATTGTTTGGAGAAAACCCTAATACTGGATGGGTCGCAAATGGGACAGTAATCCTATTTCAATTGGCATTTTTGGTCGGTGCCATTGGTAGTATGGTTCTATTAACCAAGAAAGATGTAATTGTTAAAGAATGAAAAATAAGAATATGTCTTAATTGGCTGCCCCGGGTTGCGAAATTTCGAACCAATTTTTAAAGGAATTAATAAATTTGAAAGATTCTTTAGTAACCAAATAAAATAAATGTTTAGTTTGGCTGGCCATAGCGTACGAAGATAGAACCAGATTATCGAGTTCAAATGAGGATATCTTTATACCAGAATTGCAGTTTTAGATATAATCAAGATGCTAAGCTTAGAATTTTTGATTAAATGATCGAGGTTGCATAATACAGAATTTAATTTTGATAAGAGCTGATTAATTCTAAATGCTTGCCTGTTATGCAGCCAACATCCCCTACTCGACCGGAGGAAATAAGTTTTCCATGCTTTCCGATGTCCTTAGCCAGCATTCAATATCAAGTACCCTGAGTTCCTGGTTCCCGGTTGCAGAAGGCTCACCCCTATATGTAATTTCTAAAAATTCCCCTTGTTCCTCAAGTTGGTCGTGGTATAGCCCTTTATGTGTCCCGCTTGCACCGGCAAGATTTCCAGTGACTTTTGTGTCAAATTCAGCCTCGCCATAAACAATCTCATCCCCGTAAGCAGCAATCCTGTTACTCATATCAAGGTTTACCTGCATCTGGACATCCCCTTCAAACATCCAGACACCCTGTTCTGAATCCCATATTACAGTCCCGTTTAAAATATCTGCAGATATTGCTGAAGCATCATATGCTCCCTATAAATTAGCTAAGTGGCATATCTATGGAGGGTTTTTGAAGGCAGCAAATCATAAAAATGCAAGGCAAAGATATAAGAGAGCTGCATTCAAAAAAGTACGATATATTCGATGTTAACAGCGGTTGTATGGCCTCCTAAAAGGAGGGGTTCTCCCTCAAATAAGGTGGCAAAACGTTCAGAATGGCTGCCTAGAGCTTAAATTAGCAAGGACTTTTAATATTAAAGTTAAAATTGAATAACAATTGTCTCGTTTGGATGGCCAATTAAGTGGTTATTCTAACCTATTCTTAAGAGAATTAGCTAAATTTTATAGTATTTATTATTTTGTCTAAATCTTTCCTATTAATTATGCGCAATACGATAATTTTTATATCTGATAAAAGATAAATTACCCTAAATTCGCCAATCCTTAATCGATAAATATTCTTGCCTATGCCTTTAAGTTTTTTTATATCCCTTTTAAAATTTAAAGGAAAA
>CAYOLB010000227.1:0-7741 GCA_964404675.1 uncultured Atribacterota bacterium
TTTATATGAAAAGAATCAGACCGGTTTCGGATTTAAGGAATAATTTTGCTGAGATTTCAAGAATAGTACATGAAACAGATGAGCCAGTATTTCTTACAAAAAATGGATATGGAGACATGGTGGTCATGAGTATAGAGGCTTTTGAGGCCAGGCAGTTTGAAAGTGAAATATTTCAGAAATTAAAAGAGGCGCAAATAGAGTCAAAATCAACTGATATCCGATATTCTCATGAAGAAATAATTTCCGGTTTAAAATCAAAAGTTGCAGAAAAAACTGGAAATGATTATGAATAAAATTAGATACCTGCCCATAGCACAAAAAGATTTGCAGGATATCATATTTTATTTCCTTGACAATCTTAAATCTTCAAAAGCTGCTATGGATTTTATTGAAACTCTTGACAATGCTATCCTAAGGTTAAAACAGTATCCTTATTCCTGCAAGTTATATCAGTCACAGAAACCACTTGAATTCGAATATAGATTTTTACCTGTAAACAATTATCTTGTATTTTATATTGTTACTGAAAATATAATAGAGATACATAGAATCGTTTATGCAAAAATGAACCTCGGAAAAATTATTAAATAATCTGTCCTTAATATCATCTGGAATTTAATTCAGGTATAAAAATATCACCCTGTAAAGTTATAATACTGGTTCTAACTTCCTCCGCTATGCCCAGCCATTTTGGTATGTATGTCATATAAATTTCAATAGCTTGAGTAAAAAATAAGACCCCATATTGTCTATGAGGCCTTATAAGAAATATTTCAGTTTTAAGGACACTACTTACGGCTTGCCTATTACAAACTCCTGTAGTATATGTCCTGCCTCATGGAAAGTCTTTACAGTATAGGTTCCATCCGGTAGGTCTAACTCAAAATGGGGAGCATCTTTTTCAAAGTCTGTCTCCCATATCAGGTTACCTGCCACCATATCATATATAAGTTGTATGATTAATTACCCTTTTTACCAATATATAATTTCTGCCATATGGGATCAAATAATTTTTTTAATTGCTTATCATAGGAAATAAAAGCATTACGGTAATCCTCATCATCTATTAAATCACTGCAACCATTCTGGAAAGCATCCTTACCATTTAGATTTTTACTTCTCTTATTCGCCAGGTAATCAAATTGGTAAACAGGTTTATACCTCCTCACCATATCAGATAGATCCTGGTAGTGATCCCGGTATGGACAGGGGATTAAAAGATTACCTTCTTGAATCGGATCATTGATCCCGTGCCCATTTTGCTTCTGCCATTCCCTTATAGCCCTTAGGAAAGGTTGATCCAGTACATTGGTTAAATTTCTTCCGCTTTCATAATACTCGTAAATATTACCGGCAATATAGGGCAAAAAAACACAGGGCATTATATTGCCATTCCAGTCGATATGCAGGTATCCTCCATCTCTTCCTGCTGATATACAGCCTTTGACCAGGGTTCCATGATTCCAGAAATCAAGCAGGAACAATTTTTTATCCTCTATTACCTGCCACATCCTTTCCCAGAATTTCAATCTTTGATTAACTGTAGGCATTAAATCGAAGTTTGGATTGCGGCCAATAGGAAGATATTGGAAATAGAATCCATAGAAGGCGCCCTGGCTTACGAAGAAATAATCTAAAAATTCTTCATCCAGTATCTGAGAGCAATTTCCCCGGTTTACAGTGACCGATATTCCGAAAGGCACACCCACTTTCCTCATCAATTCCATGGAGTTCAAAACCCTTTCGAAAACTTTCTCACCTCTCCTGGCGTCGGTAGCCTGCTGCATTCCTTCTACGGAAAAAGCCAGGGTGATATTTTTGCACTCACCAATCTTTTTAGCGATATTTTCATTTATTAATGTGCCATTAGTAAATGCCAGAAAAAGAAGGTCCTTGTTTTTCTCTACAATATCCAGTATACCCTTTTTTTGTGACCGGTATAAGAAAGGTTCTCCTCCACTGAATACGATTAGTTTTATATCCCATAATTTTTTTGCATCATCTATAATCTTGTTTAAGATGTTCCAGGATAGCTTTCCCTCATTTTTATCTCCGGCACTTATGGATGCCGCATAGCAATCCGGACATCTCAGATTGCATTCATGTCCAGGGCTTATAACCAGTAAGAAAGGAGGCCTGCAGCCTCTTTTAAGCATGAAATCCTTTACCGCTTTATTTTTTTCGCGTGGTATAGCTATAGCTTTTGCCCAGAGGCTTAAAACGTCTCCTGTAACTTCTTTTTTTATGCTATTTCTTTCTAAAGATTTTCTTAAGGAGTTGATTATAGCCCGGACCATAATTTTTTTTTCATATAAGATCCTGGGGCTGGAACTAGAAAAATTATTTTTTTTATTTGGCCTAAGATTCATGCTGGCTATTTTTTCTATCAGCGTTAAAACAATATTTCTAGTAAGCCTGTTATAAAGCAGATAGTTTATAAAGGAATAAAAAAACGAAATTTTATTTAAATTTTTTCTTTTTTCGTAATTCATATATTTCAACTACCGTTTCATCTTTTATTTAAATTATCTAAAAAAATATCTGGATTCACTTTTGGTCTATAATCGATTGGCCGCTCTTTTTCTAAAATAATATGGTTTTATTTATAACCTTTATCTAATAAACCATTAACGCTAGGAATTACTCCAATTATTTATATTATAAAAGAATTATAAGAGTAATTTGATTTTTAATAAAGATTTAAAACCTGTCCAGTATTAAAATACAGAAATAATATATATAATTACATACAGCTAAAAACATGATATACGATAACATTATGACTGGAGGTTAAATTATGATTTTTATATGTTATCCAGTGTGTAAAACCTGTCAAAAAGCTAAGAAATGGCTGGATGATCACGGGTTTACTTACGAGTTTCGTGATATTAAAAAAGACAGACCCACAATTGCAGAACTGCAATCGTGGTACGAAAATAGCAATCTCCCATTGAAGCGATTCTGGAACACAAGCGGAATGCAGTACAGAACAAAGGGTTTAAAAGATAAAATACCAGAAATGAACGATGAGGAACAGTTAAAAATCCTTTCTACTGATGGAATGCTTGTTAAGCGTCCGATTTTAATTGGTGACAATATCATTCTTGTCGGTTTCAAAGAAGCAGAGTGGGTAAATAAATTAAATGCAGCTATATAGTATTTGTGTGATTACAGGATATTTTGTATGTTCTTTACATAAAGATTAACATCAAATTTAGATTTACTTCCGCCATAACTCATATACCTGATTTTCCCAAAGACCGGTCTTTCTTTCCATGCCCTGTCATGCACTCCTCCTATGCTCCATGCTATACCTGCATACCCATTAGGATCTCTTCCGTCCAGCTCATATTTATTGTTAAGATAAATTGCAATATCCTGTGCTTCTTCCGGAGACCCGGACCATTCAAAAATCTTTTTAGCCCAGTACATCCTCATATAACTGTGCATCTTCCCTTTTATCATCATCTCAAGTTGAGCTGCATTCCATAACTTATCATGAGTGTTTGCCTCTTCAAATTCTTTAATAGTATATAAATGGGTCCTTTTGTCTATCCTATGTATATTTAATGTCTTCTGCGCCCATTCTGGGAAACCGCTGAATGAGTCATAGTTTTTGTTATAAAAACAATAATTATCAGAAAGCTCTTTTCTTACTATTAGCTCATCAAGAAAAGAATCCTTATCTTTTTTTGCTATATCACTATTTAATACTTTTAGTGCTATTCTTTGTGCAGATATTTGTCCAAAGTGGATATACGGCGATAGGCAGGAAAGGTAATCTTTGTTTGGGTCATTTCTATAATCACTATAATTATCTATTTTATTATCAATAAATTCTTTAAGAACTTTTTTTGCTTCTTTTTCACCAGGAATTACTGTACTTTCTTTAAAGATTCCATTCTTACTTCCTGCTAATTTTTCCCAATCAATTGTTGATCCAGAATTTTTATACTCATTTTTATTTATTTTTATATCAGGGAACTCGTCTAAATATTCAGGTAAAAGCCTGTTGATCTTTGGTCTTATAGTATATGCTGCATATTCCTGCTTATTGGAGGCAATCCAGCAGGGTACAATATTGTGTGCATCAACTTCATAAAAAGGAATGTTTATTCTTTTTAGCAGATTCTTCTTCCATTGCCTTTTAATTTTTAAAGGGTCAAAGTCCGAGACAATCATCCCGACATTATGACTTTCGATAAACTCTGGTATCTCTTTATCAGGTTTCCCCTGCAAGAGAAAAAAACTTATATTCTTTTCTCTTAGCTTATTATCTAATCCCTTTAGACCTTTTAACATAAAATTATACTGATCTTTAGCTGCATCCAAGAAACTATTTACCAGACAAAAGATAACTATAGAAGGTTGTTTATATCTTATGGCCAGTTCCTGAGTAAACAATAAAGCCCAATTATCAGATATTCTTTGGTCCCTGCTCATCCAATAAACTACTGGACCGGTCTTTCTTGTGCCCTCTTTTAATAACCTTATTCTGCTGGGATTTATATTCATCTATTTATAAATATCTTATATTGTCACAGATATATTATATTTTTAAGTATTACATTAAAATTTAACATATTAAAAATTTTATAAAAAGTATAGATTATAAAAACTATTCAAATATCAGGGCCATTGTTTGATTAAAATAATTAATTTTTCCTTGACAGTATAGAATTAAGAGTTAATATAAAGTTAGATTTAACTAACTTATTAGGTTTACAATCAGCTTAACTGAGTGAAGTTTGATTAGATTAAGTCAATAAATAATTTGTGAAATAAAGATATTTAAAATTTAAGACGGATAAAAAAGATTCCGGGAATTAACGGTTAGAAGTTAAATAAATATAAAATTATTTTCTGTTTACATTAAAATCCGGAAGGATCTTAAAAAATCAAAAATGAGGATTGATTAAAATGGATACAAAAGAGAATGAAACCTTTTCAGGAAAGAGAATAGGCATTCTGGGAAAGGGAGGAAGTGGAAAAAGTACAGTCACGGTTTTACTTGCTGGTAAGATCCGGAATTCCGGATATGAAATCTGCGTATTAGATGCCGATTCAACCAACATAGGTCTTCATAAGGCACTTGGAATAAAAAAGATGCCAGTCTCTCTTATAGACTATTTTGGCGGGACTGCTTTTAATGGAGGTTTGGTAACCTGTCCTGTTGACGATCCAACACCCCTGTTCGGTGCAAAAATCTATTTGAATAAGCTGCCTGATAAATATTATGCTCAAAGCAAAGAAGGTATATTTTTACTGACTGCAGGTAAGATAGGAGATAAAGGGCCCGGAGCAGGATGTGACGGTCCCATATCCAAAATAACAAGAGATTTGAGAATATCCTTTAATGGAGGCAATCCTATTACCTTAATAGATTTGAAGGCAGGCCTTGAAGATCCCGCAAGAGGTGTCATTACCAGCCTGGACTGGATTATTACAGTAGTAGATGGGAATAATGCATCTATCCAGATAGCAGTGGATATAAAAAATATGGTGGAACAGATAAAAGCAGGAAAATTACCTGCTACCAGGCACCTGGATAGCCCCGAACTTGTTAAAATGGCAAATGAAATATTCCTTAATGCTAAAATCAGAGATGTTATGGTTTTATTGAACAGGATAAAAGACAAAGAAGTAGAAAGTTATATAAAAGAAAAACTATTAAAGAATGGGATAAAACCTATAGGAACGATTTATGACGATACTTTAATCGCCCTATCATGGCTGAAGGGAGAACACATTAAGTATGACAAAACAAATATAGAACTGGAAAGAGTAATCAAAAAATTAGATGAGCCAAATCAGGATCCTGAACTCTGATATTATTTAAACTATTTATCACTTCTTAACATCCCATTTTTTAAGATATGCAGTCTGACCTAAAGTAGAACCAGATTTTATCTCTTCGCGAACCCGGTTTTCCTTTTCCAATACATCAATGGCACGGTTTGCTATCTCCATAGCACTATTTTGTGGAACTACTATGATCCCGCTTTCGTCGCCAATGATCCAATCCCCGGGTTCAACTTTTCTACCGCAGATTTCAATTGGTGCATTTATTTCCCCAAAACCTTTCGGCTCCCCTGCTGTTGGTGTAAAATGTCTCGCATAAACGGGGAATCCAAGCCTTCTGATATCATCTATATCTCTTACAGCTCCATCAATTACCACACCCGCTACACCTTTACTTATACAGCTGTGTGTCGCCAGTTCACCCCATACAGCAACTTCCCCCTGACATGCATCAATTACTATTACATCTCCCTTTCTGGCATGGTCAATTGCCTGAACCGGCGCACTCCAATCACCGTTATAAGTTCTTACCGTAACAGCGGGTCCAGCAAATTTTAGCTCTCCAGGGGTACCGACCCAGACAGGCTTCAAACCATACAACTCTCCGGTACGGTGCATAGCATCGCTTATGTTGGCTGTACTCAATTTCATAAATGCTTCCAGCAGATGCTCCGAATCATATTTTACAAACTCTTTGGTTGCAATAGGTTTTCCGGACTTCAGCGATTTTATAATCTTCCTGACCGATTCTTCCGGTCTTGCAGCTTTATAAAGAGAACCTCCAATAATAATTATGCCGGCCCCAGCTTCCCAGGCAAGTACTGCAGTCTCACTATTTAAACCTCCGGCTACAGATATAATCACTTTGTCCGAGATTGCCCCGGCGATTTTTCTTACCATTTCTATGGGTTTGATTCCAAGTACCTGCTGGTCGAGCCCAACATGTATATTTATTATATCAACCCCCATTTCTTCTAATTCAATAGCACGTTTTACTGGATCTGCCACTGTAATCATATCTGCGGCGGTCTTAACACCGTATTTTTTTGCTGCCAGCACTGCCTCACTGATACAGGTATCCGGCGAGCAGCCCAGGATGAAAACAATATTTGCCCCGGCTTTTGCTGCCATTTCAACTTCGGTAGCACCAGCATCCATGGTCTTCATGTCGGCACATATTGTTAACCGGGGGAATTTCCTGCGTATTTCTCGGACTGCATTCATACCCTCGGATTTTATAAGCGGGGTTCCAATTTCAACCCAGGCCCTGGATTCATCACCAGCTTCTTCAAGGATTCCATTGACTGCTTCTTCAGCTATTTTTATTGCCCGCGGTAGGTCAACCAGATCCAGAGCTATCTGTATAAATGGTATGGTAGACTTATCTTTATGTTTCTTGCCCATTAATTAGAACCTCCTATTTCATTCCCCTTTTTCAATTAATTAAAATATTTTAAAAACTCATTCTAAATTACCAAACACACAGTTACTATAATCATATTACTCTTTCAATTCAGATGTGCAGTATGGACAGCGCGTAGCATTTATATCAATTACCGAAAAGCAGAAAGGACATTTTTTAGTTGAAATCTTTTCCTCTTCTTTCTTTTTTAACCTGCTTACAGCCCTTATAATGAAGAAAAGTACCAGAGCAATTATCAGAAAACTAATAACTGCATTAATGAATATACCATAATTTAGCGTTACTGCTCCTGCCTGGCGGGCTGCATCCAGCGACAGGTATGGACCAGAAGTAACCCCTTGTTTAAGCACTACAAAAAGGTTAGAAAAATCAGCGCCTCCCAGAATAAGTCCAATTGGAGGCATAATAATATCACTTACTAAAGAGTTAATAATAGAAGCAAAGGCAATGCCTATTATTATACCTACAGCCATGCTTACTGCATTGCCCCGGGTTATAAATTCTTTAAAATCTTTC
>CAYOLB010000228.1:0-5458 GCA_964404675.1 uncultured Atribacterota bacterium
TGATTTCTCTGAAGCATTACCTGCTTTTGTATGTTTGATTGCTATTCCTATGACTTATTCAATTGCCAACGGGATTGCCCTTGGCTTTGTTACTTATCCCTTAATAAAATTATTGAGCGGAAAAGGGAAAGAAGTGCATCCTTTGATATATATTCTTGGTATACTTTTTGCCATTAAATTTATATGGTTATAATTTTCTGAATTTATAATAAATAATTCGCTAAAAATAAGAAGAGTATGACATGAAGGGTCATACTCTTCTTATTTTTAGGGGCAAAGTACGTTTTTAGAAATAGTAAAAATACCGCTATGTATTTTATCTTTTGTTGAATGGTGTTTCTTATATATTTTCATATATAATTGAACATTATGCTATAATGATTTTATTTATCCATAAAAACACCTTCTTTTAGGATAGTCATGGTTTGAAATATTTTTAACTAAAAATATTTTTTAAAAGGAGATATAATGAGCTTATTTCAAATTGGATTAATACTCGTAACCGGAATTGCTGCTGGATTTATGAATACCATCGGAGGAGGTGGGTCTTTATTAACCATGCCGATGTTAATTTTCTTAGGTTTACCAGCAGCTACTGCCAATGGAACAAACAGAATTGCTTTAATTGTTCAAAATATTGTAGGAGTAACTAATTTTCGCAGCAAAGGATTTTTCTATCCTAAGCTTAGTATAATACTTGGTATCCCTGCAATAATTGGTTCAATTATAGGTGCTCGTTTTGCTGTAACAATTTCAGGAGAGGTTTTTGAAAAAATTTTGGCGGTAGTAATGATTATTGTCCTTATCTTAATCTTGACACGTCCTGAAAAAAGATTTATCAAAGCAATAGATAGTGAAAATTTAGGTACTTTACGTTTGGTGTTAGCGGTTATTGCTTTTTTTGGAGTTGGTCTTTATGGTGGATTTATTCAGGCAGGTGTTGGTTTTATTATCATTGTAGCACTTACGCTTATTACTGGAATGTCTCTTGTTAAGGTTAACAGTCTTAAAGTTTTTATTATTTTGATATATACAATTGCCTCACTACTGGTTTTTCTTGTCAATGGCAAAGTAAACATAATTTTGGGTTTAACTTTAGCTGTTGGAAATGCTGTTGGTGCCTATCTGGGAAGTAACTTTGCAGTTAGTAAGGGAGATAAATGGATCAGAATTTTTCTTATTATCGCAATCCTAGCTATGTCAGCAGAGCTACTGGGACTTTTTGAATTTGTCGGTTTATAGAGAGGACGAGAACAATGAGGTTTGATTATTTATATTATCCATTTCCTTCTCAGCGAAAAGTAGTATTTGCAAGAAATGGAATGGTTGCTACTTCTCAAATATTAGCTGCACAAGCTGGATTAGAAATACTAAAGCAAGGGGGGAATGCAATTGATGCCGCAATTGCCACGGCGGCTTGTTTGACTGTAGTAGAACCTACCTCCAATGGAATTGGTGGTGATGCCTTTGCCTTAGTATGGACAAAAAATAAGCTTTGTGGGTTAAATTCCAGTGGCCCTGCTCCCAAATCCATTTCTATCGATTGCGTGAAAAAAAGAGGGTATCAAAAAATACCTGACTTTGGCTGGATACCGGTAACAGTTCCTGGAATTCCCGCAGCCTGGGCAGAATTATCCAGAAAGCATGGCCGGATTTCTTTGCAAAAAGCATTATCACCAGCAATAAATTACGCTGAAAAGGGTTTCCCTGTTTCTCCATTGGTAAGTAATTTATGGAAAAAAGCTTATGACAGATACTCTAATTATATTAATGAAGAAGTAAGCCAGTACTGGTTTAAGTCTTTCACTTTAAATGGAAAAGTTCCTGAAGCAGGGGATTTATGGAATTCACCTGCACAGGCTAAAACTTTACAATTAATTGCTGAAACTAAGGCAGAAGCCTTTTACCATGGGGAGCTTGCAGAAAAAATCGATTCTTTTTCCAGAAAATATGGTGGCTATTTACGGTCAGAAGACCTGGGTTCTTTTTTGCCTGAATGGGTAGAACCAATCAATATCAATTATCATGATTACCAGATTTGGGAGATTCCCCCTAATGGACAAGGTTTAGTTGCCTTGATGGCCTTGAATATCCTAAAACAAATGAAATTTGCTGGCAAAGATGACCCAGAAACTTACCATAAACAAATCGAAGCAATGAAATTAGCATTTGCAGATGGAGAAAGATATATTACTGATTACAGGCAAGTATCTGGATTAATTAAAGGTTTACTATCAGAAAGTTATGCGAATAAGAGGAGAAAATTGATCAGTGAACTTGCACTAGAGCCTTATCCTGGTAATCCTAGTGGTAGTGACACAGTATATCTGGCTACTGCTGATAATGAAGGTAATATGGTTTCTTACATACAGAGTAATTATATGGGATTCGGTTCTGGTTTGGTAGTACCCGATACCGGGATATCCTTACAAAACAGAGGTGCTAATTTTTCTCTTGATCCTAACCATTACAATAGCTTACAGCCAGGTAAAAAGACCTATCATACTATTATTCCAGGCTTTTTAACAAAAGAAGAAAAAGCACTAGGCCCTTTTGGAGTAATGGGTGGATTCATGCAGCCACAGGGGCATCTCCAGATAATCATGAATATGCTTGATTTCAATCTTAATCCTCAAGCAGCTTTAGATGCACCCAGATGGCAGTGGACAGAGAAGAATAAAATTAAGGTAGAGCAAAATTTCCCAAGCCATATTGCTGAGGCATTAGTAAGAAGGGGACACGATATTGAAGTTGAACTTGATTCCAGCAGTTTTGGTAGAGGACAAATTATTTTTAGGGATAATAATGATATACTAATTGGTGGAACTGAGCCCAGAGCAGACGGAGGAATAGCTGCTTGGTGAACTGGTAAATAAAAAAAGCTAACCCCCATTTTGGAGGTTAGCTTTTTTTATTTACCTAAAGTTTATTATTCAGCTTCAATGCTGATTTCTTTCGGCTTAACTTCTGATTTTTTGGGCATAGTAATTTCCAGGATACCATTTTTAAATTTTGCCTTAATATTATCTTTATCTATTTCACTTGGTAAAGAAATGGTACGAGAGTAATTGCCATAAGCTCTTTCACGATAGTAATAATTTTCCTTTTTGGTTTCTTCGTCTTTCTTCATTTCTCCTTGAATTGTCAGATTATTATCGGTTATAGAGAGCTTAACATCTTTCTTATCTACACCAGGTAATTCAACCTTTGCAAGTAGTGTATCTTCTTTATCAATCAAATCAACCGCTGGTGCTAATAAACCACCGTCTAACCAATTTCTTCTACCTCTACTAGGTGTATCAAAAGTATCAAAGAAATCATCAAAAAAACTTTTTGTTAAACTTCTTCTTGGGTCCCATTTAATTAAATCCATCATCGTAACACCTCCATTTTAAATTTTGGAACTTTATAATATGCTAATAGCATTATATGCTACTAGCATATTATTCTGATTAAAATTATAATGATAAAAATATATTTGTCAAGGGCATTTTTAAAAAAATTTTACTATGAGGAAATTAGAATAAAAAGAATTATTATATTTTGCCTGGGGTAATTTTGAAACAAAAAAACCCCTCAGCTATAAAAACTGAAGGGTTTTTGAATCTTTTTAGCTTATTCTTAATTAGAAGCGTCTTCTTGGGCCAGAATTAAAGTCTCTTCTAGGTTTGCGTGGGCGAGCTTCATCAATTTTTAATGGACGTCCGTGAAATTCCTGGTCATTCAATGCTGATTTTGCAGATTCTGCTTCCTCATTAGAAGACATTTCGACAAAACCAAAGCCTTTTCCCTCAATGATGTTGACACTCTGGACAGTACCATGGCCTTCAAAGAGTTCTTTCAGCTGTTCTTCATTGACTGCATAATTAAGATTTCCTACATAAAGTTTGTTGCCTTCCATCTCTCTTTACCTCCTTCTTCGATTATTTTCTTCAGTAACATTTCTTTAGAGGCAAAGTAGAGCGTAGTCAAAAGTACAGAAAGCTCTAATTAAATATCACTGAGACATATCTAAGACTATAATCCTAAAAATATTATTATGTCTATAGATAACAATATTATCTTATATATATATTGTTTTGTAAACAACAAACTTCATTATAACTGAAAATGTATGGATGTCAAATATTTTTAAAATTTTTTTCAGGCTAATTAATTTTTGTGGATTGTAACATTAGTTACGGAGAAACTAATAATTTTGATCTAAATTATCAATACAAGAGAAAATCATTACTTACTATACTAATTTCTGTAAATTTAATTTAAATTACAGGTACAAATTTAGGGAGGTAGTATTATGGATATGTTTTGTTTTCAATGCCAGGAAACAGCTAAGGGGACTGGCTGTACCGCAAAAGGTGTTTGCGGTAAAGTTGCTGATGTGGCCAATATGCAGGATTTATTAATTTATCTTTGCAAAGGCATCTCCGTATATACTAGCAAGGCAAGAAAAATGGAGATAAATAACCAAAAAGCAGATAAATTTATCGTTGACTCATTATTTATGACTATTACTAATGCCAACTTTGATAAAGAAGATTTTGTTAAAAAAATAAAAGAAGGGTTAGATCTTAGAGAAGATATTAAAAATCAATATCTCAATGCCGGGGGAAAACTTAATAGGGATTTTCCAGACTGTGCAACATGGGAAGCTAAAGAAAATTTTGATTTTGAAGAGAAGGCTAATTCCTCTGAGGTTGGGGTTTTGGCAACTGAAGATGAAGATAAGCGCTCTTTGAGAGAACTGTTAACTTATGGAATAAAGGGAATAGCAGCATATGCTGAACATGCATTTAATTTGGGATACGAAAATGAAACAATTTATGAATTTATACAAAGAGGATTAGCAGCAACAACAGATGATTCAATTTCCATAGATGAGTTAGTAGGTTTAGTAATGGAATGTGGTAAAATCGGTGTTGAAGCCATGTCTTTGTTGGATAAAGCTAATACAGAAACCTATGGTCATCCCGAAATTAGCAAGGTCAATATTGGAGTGCGAAATAATCCAGGTATCTTAATAAGTGGACATGATCTCAAAGATATGGAGGAATTGCTTGAACAAACTAAGGACACAGGGGTTGATGTTTATACTCATGGTGAGATGTTGCCTGCAAATTATTACCCAGCCTTTAAAAAATATACTCATTTTGTAGGCAATTATGGAAATGCTTGGTGGAAACAAAACGTAGAGTTTGAAAAATTTAATGGACCAATACTAATGACAACTAACTGTATTATTCCGCCAAGAGACAGTTATAGAGAGCGGGTATTTACCACTGGGACGGTTGGTTATCCGGGAATGGTTCATATACCCAATAGAGAGAAAGGCAAATCAAAAGACTTTTCACAAATCATTGAAATGGCTAAACAATGCCCTCCTCCTGTAGAAATCGAAAAAGGAGAGATTGTAGGTGGGTTTGCCCATAATCAGGTTATTGCACTGGCAGATAAAATC
>CAYOLB010000229.1:0-4240 GCA_964404675.1 uncultured Atribacterota bacterium
CATCAAAGGAAGTTCATACCTTTTCATGAGACAATAATAATATTCCTGGTTACTTAAGCTAAGAAAAACCAGCTGGGCATCTGTTTTCTGTTCACATTCGGTAATTGTTACCATAAGCTTTTATTTTCTGGCAATTTCCTTATATTTCTTAATTGTTAAATATGAGTTCATATTACTTTTTTTCATTATTCTGTATAGTTTTCCAAATTTACCTAGTAAAAATTTTTAGATAATATTTAGTATGCCATAAAACGTGAAAAATTCCAATAAGCCCTATTGCAATAGATAATTCAAAATTATAATCTTTCTCTTCAAGTGTAGTAAAAACATTGTCGGAATCATCTGTTTGTTCATTAATGTGGTCTAATTCAACTGCATTTTGATTATTACCACCTGTACTATCGTTTGGAATAGGTTTGGACAAATCACAAATGCTATCCTGATTAGTATCAATATACCTGCCACATTCTCCTGGATAAGGATCATTTTCCAAGCCAAAAGGACAACTTCCCCAGGTAACTGCCAGTGAAGATTAAATATTAAATAACAGAGAAAAAGCTAAAATAATAAAAAAATAAAAAGATTTTTTCTTTTGGTTAGATGCATCGGGTTATCCTTTCCTGATTTTATTAATAGATACAATACTAACAATAATACGAAAAAATCTGAAATTTTCTTTCATCAAAATAAAATAAAGGGATAAAAAAGATTCAAAAGTTTTATAAAAGTGTTTTTTAATCACTTTTGTTTTTTGAACAGATCCTAATTTTTATTGACTCTTTATTCTTCAATGAGATAAAATTTACTATTTGAAATAGCAAATTTTTTATGCTAAAATTTATTTAACTGTAAACGTTTAAAGAAGCTCTCAATCACAAGAAATCAAATTCTTTCATCAAAGAAATTCTACTAGAATATTGGAATGGGGGTGATATGAATAGGTAAATAGTTAGATAAGAAATGTTTAGATGTTTATTTATTTAGATGCTGTTTTATAGAATAAATAAAGAATAATTAAAAAAATTATCGTATTAATTAAAATGGAGGTTTGTATTATGAAAAGAATAGTTAGTTTATTCGTAATCGTGTTCTTTGTTGTTTTATTAAGTGCAAATGCTTATGCTCAAACAACATTTAGATTGGCTCATATTTATGATCCATCTCATGCTTGGTCTAGAGGAGCTGATATGGCTGCTGAATTGATTGAAGAGAGAACAGATGGCCAGATAAAAATTGATACTTATCCTAACAGCCAGTTAGGGACTGAAGAACAGATATTAGAGGGTGCTATCTTTGGTTCGATTGATATTGTCATTGCAGGTGCTGGTCAGGTTGGGAATCTATTTAAGCCAATTAATGTTTTAGAGATGCCTTATACGTTTAAAGACAATGATCATGTGCTAAAATTTGCTAGAAGTGAAATTGGACAACAGATGTTTGCTGATCTAGGGCAGGAATTTTCTTTAAAAGTACTAACTGCTATGACCTACGGGACAAGACAATTAACATCTAATAAACCAATTTATACACCGGAAGATTTAGAAGGTTTTAAATTGAGAGTACCTGAACAGCAAGTAACCTTAGCTTATGCCCGTGCTATGGGCGCAGACCCTACACCTATTGCTTTTCAGGAAGTATATATGGCTTTACAACAAGGAGTTGTTGATGGTCAAGAAAATCCGCTTCCTACTATCCAGGCAATGAAATTCTATGAAGTTCAGGACTATATTAATCTGACCTCTCATGTGATTAACTGTGGAACTTTTGTCATGAATGGTGCTAAATTTAATGGTTTGAGTGAAGAGAATCAAAAGATTATGTTAGATGTATTCTCAGAAGTCGCAGAATTTATTACTGAGGATATTAATGAAAGTGAAAAAGAACTAGGTGCATTTTTTGAAGAAGAAGGCTGTACATTAATTGAATCAGACCTAGAGGCTTTTAGAGAAGCTACTAAAGATATGCCTAATGAATTTGCTAAGTGGTGGATTCGTTATGGAGCAGATTTGCATAGCAGAATACAGAATCTATAAGTTGTTTAGCTAAATTGTATTTTATCAGTATTTGGAAGTTAATTAGAAAATTATTTCTTCCAAATACTGATAAAATTTTAATCGTTATGATATTGCTAACGTATAAATAAATATCATTCAGAACAAACCAAAGGGAGAATCTGCTTTGAAGAATATTTTCGACAAATTTGAAGAATATTTTCCCCAGTTGTTATTTATTTTCATCTTTTTGCTGATGGTAATTCAAGTATTTACTCGTTATATTTTTAATTTTACCCTACCCTGGAATATTGAACTTGTTCGTTATACTTTTGTATGGCTTACTTTTGTTGGGGCTGCTTACGTTCGTAAAGTGGATTCGCATATTAAAATTGAAATCCTTTTTAATTTTGTTTATAGGAAAATGTCCTTATCTCAGCAAAAAGCTATATGGTTATTTAGGGAATTATTAACCTTTCTATATTTAGTTGCTTTGATCATTTTAGGCTACATTCTGGCTTATAAGTCTAGACGTTTTATGTCTCAAGCAATGCAAGTTTCTCAATTTTATCTTTATATATCAGTAACAGTTGGTTCATTGTTTTTTTTGGTTCGAGAAATACAGGATATTTTTTATTATTATCGAAAACATTTTTTGTTAGACAAGAAGAATAGAATGAAAGAGAGAGTATAGAACATTGATTGCTTTTTTGATTATTGGTTTATTGTTTTTACTAATCTTGGGTTTACCTGTTGCTTTAGCAATTGGCATTCCCTCGTTAATATATATCATTGTTGATGGAAATATACCGAATTTTTCAGCTATTCAAAGGATGGTTGCCGGCGCTAATACTTATCCATTATTGGCAGTTCCATTCTTTATTTTTGCTGGTAATCTTATGAATACTAGTGGAGTAACATATCGAATATTTGATTTTTCTAATAAAATTGTTGGACATATTAAGGGTGGCCTTGGTCATGTTAATGTTATCGCCAGTATTATTTTTGCGGGCATGTCAGGCGCTGCTATTGCTGATGCAGGAGGTTTGGGGAACATTGAGATTAACGCTATGCGCAAAGAAGGATATGATGATGGATTAACTATAGGGATAACTGCAGCCTCTTCAACGATAGGTCCAATTATTCCACCCAGTTTGCCGGTTGTTGTGTATGCTGTTGTAGCTTCTACTTCTGTTGGACGTTTGTTTGCTGCCGGGATTATACCTGGTCTTATTATGGGGATAAGTTTAATGATTATAATCTATCTTTTAGCAGATCGTTTTCATACCCCAATAGGCAAGAAATATTCTTTCAAAGAAATCATTATTTCATTTTTGTCAGCTTTTTGGTCTCTTTTGACTCCAGCAATAATCTTAGGTGGAATATTTTTTGGGATTTTTACACCTACTGAAGCAGCAGTTATAGCCTCCTTTTATGCTATTATTTTAGGATTCTTTATTTATCGAGAGATGACGGCTAAGCAGTTTTTGGAAGCTGTTAGAAGATCGATGGTATCAACAGTTCAGGTTATGTTTATTGTAGTAGCTGCGACTTTATTTGCCTGGATTTTGGCCAACGAAAAGGTACCTCAGGCAGTTGCTGGTTATATTCTTGGTTTGACTGATAATTATTATCTCATACTTTTAGCTATTAATATTGTTCTCTTAATTGTAGGTATGTTTATGGAAACTATTGCTTCTATAAATATCCTTGTGCCTGTTCTTCTTCCGATAATAGACCAGCTAGGGATTGATCCAATTCAGTTTGGAGTCATGATGATATTAAATTTGATGATTGGTTTGCTCACACCACCTTTTGGTACCGTTCTTTTTGTGTTGAGTGGTGTGGCTGAAGTATCTGTAGAAACAGTTGCTAAAAATACAGCAATATTTTTAATTCCATTACTGGTTGTATTAGCGCTAATTGCTCTTGTTCCTGAAATAACCCTATATTTGCCAAATATAATATTTGGTAAATGAGAATTTATTAACATTTAATAGTAGAAAATCATAGCTAATTGTATGGTTTTCTACTATTTCTTTATTCGTAAATTCTTTACCCCTTCAAGGAATACTCGCATGGCAATACAGTCATCTTCGTTGTATTGTAGGATACGTCCTTTAATCTCGATTTTCCCTTTTTCCAGCCAACGGTGATACCACTCTATAGATTCAGCACCGGAAGGGCTATTGTCTCGCCATCGAAAACCCAGATATTTTGCCAGGTCTTTTATAGAATAGCTATAAGTT
>CAYOLB010000230.1:0-3256 GCA_964404675.1 uncultured Atribacterota bacterium
AGAACAAATTAATGGTCCATTCACCTCTTTTACCTGAAATAGGTAGTTTTCAACTTCAATTTCTGGTTTTTGTTCCTCAGTAGGTATATAACCCAAATTATCAATTATAAAGCCACTTAGTGTATTATTCTCATCTGTATCAATTTTTATATTGAGAAACTCTAATAAATCTTTCATTTTTATTCTCCCATCAATAATGTATCCACCTCCAGCAGCTTTTTGTATCATCTCTATATAAGGTGTCTCAATATCACCTACAATTTCTTCCAGAATATCAGTCATAGTAATGATTCCAGATGTACCACCATATTCATCTACTACTATTGCTAAATAATTTTTGTGTTCTTTCATCTCACTAAATAGGTTAACCAGTAAGTGTGATTCAGGTACAAAAAATGGAGGACGCATAATATCTTTTACTCTGGGCAGAGGTGATTTTGTTTTTTCTTCTGGATACATAGAAATGAAATCCTTACTATATACTACTCCCACTATTTTATCGATATTCTCCTCAAAAACCGGGAATTTACCATGGGAGGTTTTCTTCATTAATTGCACCACATCCAGAAATGAAGCCTCAACAGGTATTGCCTGTATCTCTGTCCGATGTCTCATGACATCTTCTACCATTAAATCAGTAAACTTAAACAAATTCCTAACTATATGTTCTTCTGATTCTTCAATTGTGCCCTGTTCTCTACCTTCCCTCATATTAAATAAAATATCCTCTTCAGTCATGATATATTCTTCCTGAGAAGAACCCATCCCTAAAAAATATAATACTGCGTTTGTGGAAATAGATAATAAACGGACAAGTGGTTTTGTAACTATTGACAAAAATAAAATTGGAGAAATAAATCTGGAGCTAATTCTATAAGGATTTTTCATTGCAATTCTTTTTGGTACCAATTCACCGAATATCAACATAAAATAGGTCAAGATAATTGTAATTAGAATTACTGTTAATATGTCAATAAAAGATAATAAGGTATCTGGAATAGCAAAACTAGAAAGCCATTTTACTAAGGGCTTAGCCAGGGTATCGGCAGCAAAGGCACCAGACAATAGTCCTGCTAAGGTAATGCCAACCTGGATAGTTGAAAGGAAATCGCTAGGATTTTGCTTAATCGCGAGCAGTTTTTTGGCTTTTCTATCTCCTGATTCAGCTTTTTGTTTCAATCTTACTTTCTTAAGACTAATTAGAGAAATCTCAGATGAAGCTAATATGCCATTGATAATAATAAGAACTATAGCAATAATCATGGCAATCCACGGACTGCCATCTTCCATCTATTATTCCCCCTTTACCAATGAAATGTAATTCTTATTATAACCTTTTGGCATAAATATTCAAATTAATTAAGGCTAATTATTACTATCTTTTTTTTAAAGCTTTGCTTTCATACATACGTTTATCTGCCAGATTTATTATTTCATCAATGCTTTCCTTCTTATTCGGCTCCCATAAAGCAATACCAATAGATAATGATAAGGAAAAATCTGTTTTAATATCAAGTTCATGCATGCCTTTATTATTAAAATTCTCTATCAACCTTTCTTTAATCTTAATTAGATCCTCTTTCGCTTCTGGCAATACAATTAAAAACTCGTCTCCTCCATAGCGAATAACTTTATCAATATTCCTTAATTGTTTGCTCAGAAAAATTGCCACACTTTTCAATACTTTATCACCAACATTATGACCAAAACGATCATTGAAATCTTTAAAGCGGTCTATATCAATCATCATTAATCCGATATTATGATTATACCGCCTGGAACGTTCTACTTCCCTTTTTATCATTGTATTTAAGTAATTCCGGTTGTAAGAATCAGTAATTGGATCATGATTAGCCATATATTCCAATTCTTTTTCCATTTTTTCTTGTTGAAAATAATAGATATAAAACGCATAAGCAATCAAAATTAATCCTGAAATAGTAATTAGTCCTTCAATAATGGTGTCATATAATTCAGGTTCAGAGGTAAATTCATCTAATATATCAATAATCAAACCCCAGGTAAACATCCCCCATCCAATATGTAGTAATTTCAAATTTAATCTCTTAACGAAGATTAAACTGATGAAAGCAGCAAATAAATACATACCCTCAAAAAAAACATCACTGGCATCAACAGGTAGTTTGAGTTCAAATTTAGCAAACCAAAAAATTATAGTCAGTAAATAAATCAATATTATGGATCCGAAAAAATAATTACTATACTTATGATTATAAAAATTATTATACATAAGACTTTCTCCTAACTTGTACTATATATCTAATTGTTATCCTTTCCGATGTTAGCACAATTAAAAGGAATTATAAACTTTCTAATTTATTAATTAATATTTTGATAATTGAAATCTCTTTATACTAAAGTGTTACCTATATGTTGGTTAAATAATCTTAGACTAAAAACTCTTGAAATAACCCAATTAATTTTCATTTTGAAAAGACAGGTTTTCCCTTTTTTCTAGCTCTGGCCTTTACAACTAATGACCTTCCCTTGCCGTGGGAATAATTGTAATTGGGGTTCAGATCTTGAATTATTATTTACCTTCCCCATTTTCTATGTTCTTAATGATTAAACTTCTTATAGTTTACTGGACAGTTAGAAATAGTATCTTAGTTTGGTCTTCGAAATTATTAGGGGAAAATAATCTTCGTTATTTTCAAGGTAAAAAATACAGCCATCTTGGTGCTGAAACAATCAGAATTTTATTTTTTTGATTAGTAACAATTCTGCCAATATGTTTTTTATTTACCAGCTGAATAGCAGGAATATTAAGCCTATTTTGAAATTTTATCAAACTGTTTGAAATATTATTATCTGATAATTTGCATTCAATTAACAATAATGGTTTGTTCTTTTTACATATAAGAAAATCTACTTCTTCCTTCTCTTTATTTCTTATATAGTTTAAGGAAAAATCTCCTAATCCTAAATGATTCCAGTTTAAAATAGCCCGGTACAATTCCAAAGCAATCATATTCTCAAAGCGAGGACCAGGTTCGTTTATCTGAACATAATCAAACAGATATAGTTTTTTATCCTTTTTAATAGCACGAGATATTTTATGCGTCCATGGCGATATTCTAAATATAAGATAATAATTTTCAAATACTTCTATCCATGTTTTGATACTGTCTACTGTAACCTGTACCTCTCTGCTTAATGAACTTAAAGAAAGAGTGCTTCCAATTTTGGTTGGCAATAGAGAATAGAGTATCTCTAATGAATCTAACTTTTTTAT
>CAYOLB010000231.1:0-1606 GCA_964404675.1 uncultured Atribacterota bacterium
AAAACTCTTTTAGGGGCTCTTAAAGCGCCTGCTTTGCGGGTGCGAAATTTACTGGGAAAATTCATAAAAGTCCTCAAAATAAATTCCTACTTAAATACCTTTTATTTATTTGATTTTTATACTTGAGTTGGGAATTTACTTCACTTTTGATAAACCCTTTCTAGAAAATTGTTTTTTTACATAAAATTTACAAAACATTGATTGTTATTTTACTTTTACCTGATAAATTAACAAACGGATAGGAATATATAGATAATGTTGCTAACATGATTACTTTGTGAAGCCAAAATGTTTTTTGACAAAATTTCAGAGAGAATAATAACTTATGTTTAAAGATCTCTGAAAAAATATTAAAAGAAAGGAGGCCTTTTTATGAAAACCAGGAGAAAAAAGTCAACCGTTATGTTGGGTGTGTTGATGATTGCTTCCATTTTCTTTCTTGTTTCCTGTGGGGGAGGATTATCCCAGGAAGATGCAGATGAAATTAAATCAAGCATCCAGAGTATCAGTAGTAGAGTTTCTGAAATGGAAGATAAACTAACTGAACTTAAAGAAGGTGATGAAGAAGAAATCCAAGAATCTGCTGAGTCAACAGTTGATGATGTAGTAGAGGAAATTTCTAATATCTCCTCCAGGTTAGCTGAGATTGAAGAACGTCTTGAAGAAGCCGAACCGGAAGAATTGCCTCAGGAGGGAGCACCTCCTGCACAACCAGGACAACCTGCACAACCAGCAGTACCACCAGGAAAGTAAGATAGATGATTTTAGGGGGTTCCCGCCTTGGGACCCCCTAACACTTACAACTATCATACTATCCTATAACAATATATATACCAAGCGAAAATATAAACTAAAAAAAATCAAGAGGAGGAAATTAATATTTATGACATTTAAGAAATTAATAACGATTATATGTGTATTACTGTTATTTGCTTTACCTACATGGGCTCAGGAAGCTTCCGAAGAACAGTCAGCCCAGCAGGAGCTTTCCCTTCAAGAATCCCAACAACCAGAAGAACAGGTTGTTGCAAAGGTTAATGGTGAAAATATAAACAGGCAAGAGCTACAACAAAAGACCAATCTCCAGATGATAACCCAGCAATTATTTCAAATAGATCAAACCTTTGCCCAGTTTCTTAACTACTCAGAAGCCGGCCAGACTTTTTTAGAAGAATATAACAGACATGTTTTAGATGATTTGATTAATCAGTTTCTACTAAAACAGGAAGCAGAGAGAAGAGGGATAGAGGTTACTGAAGAAGATGAAGATTACTATTTTGAGCAGCATATAGATACTATTAAGGAGCAACAGGGGATTAGCGAAGAGGAAATACTGGAAATATTGAAACAACAAAATGTCGAATCACTGGAACAGTATCAGGAAATATTTGTGGATAATAATAATTTGCTTATTCAAAAACTAAGCCAGGAATTGACAGGCAAAATGGAAATAACCGATGAAATGGCAAAACAGGTTTATGAGCAGAATAAAGGGCAATTTACCGATCAGGAAGGTAATGTTGCTCCTTTTGAAGATATTAAAGAACAGCTCAAAGCTCAGCTTATACAACAGGAAGAAGCTAATCTATTAGATGAACTTACACAA
>CAYOLB010000232.1:0-6056 GCA_964404675.1 uncultured Atribacterota bacterium
TTTTCACCTGGACTGCCACCAAATAATATGCAGTCAATACTTCGAAGTACAGTTGAAAAAGCACCTATATATTTTCTAATACCGTCTATATAAAGGTCAACTGCCATCCTTGCTCTTTCATTACCCCCGTCAGCAGCTTTTATGATTTCCATGATATCGTCGGTGCCTATTCCAGCAATACTCATAAGGCCTGCATTATTTGAAATACCCTCCTGAGCCTCTTCTATTGACAGTCCAATTTTTTTCATTGCGTAAAGAATTGCTGAACCATCCACATCTCCTATCCTGGACCTTTGAAGTAATCCTGAATTAGGTGAAAAATTCATGCTGGTGTCTGCTGACTTACCTTTTTTAATAGCAGTAATAGAACTGCTGCCACCCAGATGAATTGTTATAAGATTAATATCCTCTGTACCCATGAGCTTAAAACCCATAGCTGCCATATATCTATGAGAGGACCCGTTAAAACCATGCTTTTTTATACCAGCTTTTTCCTGCCACTCCCATGGTAAACCTGATATCCTTCTGTATTCTGGAATAGTCCAGTAAAATGAAGGCTCGAATACCCCTACCATTGGTACGTCAAGAATCCTGCTAAAAACACTTATGGTCTCCATATAGGAACTATTATGCTCCGGAGCTACAAAAAGATACCTTTCCATTTCTTCAAGTATTTTAGGCGTAAGAATATTGGCACCGTTTCTCTCACCAAGAATACACTTAAAACCCATAGCTTCAATATCTTTTAGACTTTCGATCACACCGTTTCTTTCAAACCATTTCAGTATATATTTAATTCCCCTATCAAAACCGGATATTCTGATAACTTCCCTTTTTAAGGGCTCCTGCCCTATCCTGTGGGTAAAATTTGATTCTCCCCTGGTCTTTATCTTGTCTATATTGGCTTCACCCAGAACTTTTATCTTATTTTTGCTGCCTATATCTATTATTTTAATCTTCAACGATGTGCTTCCTGGATTGCCAATTCCAATAATCATCTCTCCCCCTTCAAAAATATCCCATTTGAAATCTTATTTGATATTTAAGCAGATATATCTATGGTGTATTATTAAAAATATCTATCAAGGTTTATTTTAACAGATTTGGGTTTTTTTTATAATATCAACCCTTATAGCAAAATAATAAAGAAATATCCGGGTTCATTTGAATTAATATAATATAAAGCGAGCTGTAATATTTTGCCTCTTTTCACATTTTCTGGTAGCATATTAATGCTCAATAATGGGGAGTCGTCTAAGGGTAGGACATGCGGCTCTGGACCGTATAGTAGGGGTTCGAATCCTCTCTCCCCAGCCACTTCCGGTATGTATGTCTCACAAATCTGATTATTTTTTAATTATTCAAACCAGAGTTTATTGGTTTATTAATAACTTATCTTTTTCAACAAGTTTTCCTGATATGTATTTATGAATAAGACTTGCTATTAATGTCTGATATGGAATGCCTTCTTCTAAAGCTCTTCTTTGTATATATTCAAGATCTCTTTGAGATATGCGAATATTTATTCTTTTATTTTTAAGAAATGTTGCTTTGGCATATTCTGTATGTTTTTCTATAGTCTTGTCCGTATCAGGTATTTCAACATACTCGTCATTTTCATAGTCTTTTAATATTTCTTTTTCTTCACTGTCCAGTTTATATTTCATTTGATTCCTCCGTATATTTTTTTGCAGCCTTTCTGCTCGGAATAATTGTTTTTAAGAATATTTCTTTTTCATTTTTAACAAAAGGCACAAGGTATGCGTAATTATTTATTTTAACTACATATATTTTTTGGCCAGGATATCTGGTTTGATTTTTATGTTCTAATATGGCGCATAACTCTTTATTTTCTATATAATAAATAACATCCTCGAAAGATATACCTCTTTCTTTTTTTAGTTTTTCATTTTTATCATTGTTCCAAGTATAATATTTCATGTGTAAAATATAATGCAATGTGTGCTTTTTGTCAACATATTAAGCCAGGACTGGTATGAATAAGTCATCTTTCGTGTCCATAATCCTGGTTCTATCTTTGTCCACTGTGGCCAGCCATATTTATTCTTTAATTAAGGCTTTTTCTTTTTCCACTAATTTTCCATTAATATATCTATGAATAAGACTTGATATCAAAGTCTGGTATGGGATACCGCCTGTCTTTCCAATATAAATATGATATATATTTGTATATTAAAATCAATACTTTACCTGGCTGCAATGTCCATTATGCAAATACAGGAATAATGTTTATAATTATTTACAGCTAAAGATATGACTGCTAATAATATTATAAGTGAGGTTAAATGATGCTTTTCATATGCTACCCAATGTGTAAAACCTGTCAGAAAGCTAAGAAATGGCTGGATGATCATGGTATTATTTATGAGTTTCGTGATATTAAAAAAGACAAGCCGACTATTGCAGAGCTGCAATTGTGGTACAAAAAGAGCAACCTCCCCTTGAAGCGATTCTGGAACACAAGCGGAATGCAATACAGAACACAGGGCTTAAAAGATAAAATACCAACAATGACTGATGAGAAACAGCTTGAAATTCTTGCTACTGATGGAATGCTGGTTAAGCGTCCGATTTTAATTGATGACAACATTATCCTTGTCGGTTTTAAAGAGGCAGAATGGAAAAATAAATTAGATGTACCGTTATAGTATTTGTGGCTTAACTGAGAATAAGTTCAAATAGAAATATTTTTAGATAATTGTTGATAAAAAGACTTAGATCATTCAAGGCATTTGCTATGGCTAAAAAGTCAGGAGTAAATATTTTTTATACTTGACATTAAATTTTTTAAACTAATTACAAAATATCATATATACACTTTATATATGTACTGACATCAAATTTAGATTTGGCTCCCCCATAACTCATATATCTAATTTTCCCAAATACAGGCCTTCCTTTCCAGGCCCTGTCATGCACTCCTCCTATGCTCCATGCTATGCCTGTATAGCCATTAGGGTCTCTCCCGTCAAGCTCATACTTATTGTTAAGATATATTGCAATATCCTGTGCTTCCTCTGGAGATTCAGACCATTCAAAAATCTTTTTAGCCCAATACATTCTCATATAACTATGCATTTTTCCTTTTATCATCATCTCAAGTTGGGCTGCATTCCATAACCTATCATGAGTATGGGCCCCTTCGAATTTTTTAATAGTATATATGTGATCCCTTTTGTCGATCCTATGATTGTTTAATGTCTTCTGCGCCCAGTCCGGGAAACCGCTGAATGAGTCGTAGTTAGAGTTATAAAAACAATAATTATCAGAAAGCTCTTTTCTTATTATTAATTCATCAAGAACAGAGTTCTTATCTTTCTCTGCTGCATCACTGTTCAAGACTTCAAGGACTATTCTTTGGGCGGATATGTGTCCAAAGTGAATATACGGTGATAAGCCGGAAAGGTTATCTCTGGTGGGATCGTTTCTGTAATCACTATAAGTATTTATTTTATTATTAATAAATCTTTTAAGAACTTTTTTTGCTTCTTTTTCACCTGGAATTACCATGTTTGCTTGAAAGGTTCCATTTTTACTCCCTATTAACTTTTTCCAATCTATCATTGATTCAGAATCTTTCCACCTGGTTCTATTTATTTTTATATCAGGGAACTCACCTAAATATTCCGGTAAAAGCCTGTTAACCTTTGGTCTTATAGTGTATGCTGCATATTCCTGCTTATCAGAAGCAATCCAGCAAGGGACAATATTGTGTGCATCAACTTCATAGAGGGGAATATTTATTCCTTTTACCAGGTTCTTTTTCCATTTCCTTTTAATTTTTAATGGGTCAAAATCCGAAACCAGTACCCCGATATTATGACTTTCAATAAACTTTGGTATTTCTTTTTCCGGTGTGCCCAACAGGAGAAAAAAACTTATATCCTTTTTCCTCAGTTTATTATCTAATTCCTGAAGACTTTTTAACATAAAATCATACTGGCGTTTAGTTGCCTCTAAGAAATTATTTACCAAACAAAAGATAACAATATAGGGCTGCTTATATTTTATGGCCAGTTCCTGGGTAAATATTAGAGCCCAGTTATCCGATACCCTCTGGTCTCTGCTCATCCAGTATGCTACTGGACCAGCTTTTCTTATGCCCTCTCTTAATACCCTTACCCTGTTGGGATTTATATTCATCTTATTTATTTTTATAAATACTTTATATTGTTATAAAAATATTATATCTCTAAATTGTATCTTTAAAAAATAAGATATAAAATCCTATAAAAATTACTAAAATATCAAGGCTATTGTTTAATTCAAATAATTAATTTTTACTTGACAGGACAGGATTAAGAGTTATTATAAAGTTAGATATGGCTAACTTATTATAATCTACAATCAGTTTAGCTAAGTGGTGTTTGATTAGATTAAGATAAGAAATAAATTTGCGACCCAAAGATTTTTACCGGGAGAAATGTATAAAAAGATTCTGAACATTAAGGGATATAAGTTAAATAAATATAATTTAAAAATTATTTTATGTTAATCTATTACGGTTAAAACCCGGAAGGATTTTAAAAAATTAAAAATGAGGACTGATTAAAATGGATGTAAAAGCAAATAAAACCCTTACAGGAAAAAGAATAGGCATTCTGGGAAAGGGAGGAAGTGGAAAAAGTACAGTTACAGTTTTACTTGCGGGGGTGATTCGTGATTGTGGATATGAAGTTTGCGTATTAGATGCTGATTCAACTAATATAGGTCTTCATAAAGCACTGGGAATAAAAAAAATGCCAGTTTCTCTTATAGACTATTTTGGCGGGACTGCTTTTAGTGGAGGTTCAGTAACCTGTCCCGTTGACGATCCAACCCCCTTGCCCGGTGCAAAAATCTATTCGAATAAGCTGCCTAATAAATACTATGCTCAGAGTAAAGAAGGTATATTTTTACTTACTGCAGGTAAGATAGGAGATAAAGGACCCGGAGCAGGATGTGATGGCCCTATATCTAAAATAACAAGAGATTTGAGAATATCCTGGAATGGAGGCAACACCATAACCTTAATAGATTTGAAGGCAGGTCTGGAAGATCCTGCAAGAGGCGTCATTACCAGCCTGGACTGGATTATTACAGTAGTTGATGGTAATAGTGCATCTATCCAGATAGCAGTGGATATAAAAAATATGGTAGAACAGATAAAATCAGGTAAATTACCTGCTACCAGACACCTGGACAATCCCAAACTTATTAAAATGGCAAATGAGATATTCCTTAATGCTAAAATCAGAGATGTCATGGTTTTATTGAACAGGATAAAAGACAAAGAAATAGAAAATTATATAAAGGAAAAACTATTAAAGAATGGGATAGAACCCATAGGAACGATTTATGATGATGCTTCAATCGCTCTCTCCTGGCTGAAGGGGGAACAGATTAAGTACGACAAAACAAATATAGATCTGGAAAGACTAATTAAAAAATTGGATGAATCAGGTCAGAATTAATCTCTGTTACTATTTTTAAATTAATTACAATTAGCTGCAGTTGCTAAATGCCATGTTTAATAAATTAAATAAATCAATAATGATATAAAAAGCAGCCGAATTATTTCAGTTAGTTATCACTTCCTGATATCCCATTTTTTAAGATATGCAGTCTGGCCTAAAGTAGAACCACATTTTATCTCTTCGCGAACCCGGTTTTCTTTCTCCAATACATCAATAGCCCGGTTTGCTATTTCCATGGCATTGTTACGTGGAACAACTATAATCCCGCTTTCATCGCCGATAATCCAATCCTCCGGCTCAATCTTTCTCCCACTAATTTCAATTGGTGCATTTATTTCCCCGAAACCTTTCGGCTCTCCTGCTGTTGGTGTAAAATGTCGTGCATAAACTGGGAATTTAAGCTTTCTGATATCGTCTATATCTCTTACAGCTCCATCAATTACCACACCAACTACACCTTTGCTTATACAGCTGTGTGTCGCCAGTTCCCCACATACGGCAATTTCCCCCTGACATGCATCAATAACTATAACATCTCCCGGCCCATGCCTCTGGAAGACTGATAAAAAGGAACATTAT
>CAYOLB010000233.1:0-3146 GCA_964404675.1 uncultured Atribacterota bacterium
AACCACGCCCTTACTTACTGCCTTTCAACTACGATTTATATATAATCCTGGTGCATTGATAGTTCAACTTCAGGAAAGATATAGCCTTAATAGTTAAAACCGTAAAACCGAATAAAAAAGTATCTGTGAGATAAGATCTTAAAAGTATCGTGAGCATAAAAAAAGGAGTGTGATTTAAGTCTCACACTCCCGCAAACGTATATATTATAACACTTTACATTGATAAATGGTAGAAAAATATAAAAATAATGGATATTGGGTTACTATATATAAATCCCTCTTAATTTCACCCATATTCGTTTCAACAGTCTTATATATTTTTTATTCCTAAATAACAAAAACACAAAAAGACAATTAATCTTCCTTTGGTAATTCCAAATTTTTCTAAATATATCTAATAAGAATTCCCTGTAACTTAGTTCATTGATCTGAAAAAACTAAACTTCCTTTTGAAAATTTCGCCAACACCTTTTTATTAAGCCTGTAATTTATATATAAATGGTCCTTTTCGTTATATAATTTTTCGTACCTTCTGAAACCTTTTAGACTATTCCTAATACTGAAATTTATTTTGTCTATTATTTTACTGTCATGTTCTTTAAGGTTAACAATTAAAACAATAACAGGCTCATCGTACATAAATCTTATTTCAATATCTTTTATTCCATACTGCTTTTGGGTATTTTTAAGCAAGGCTTTAATCTCGATCCTTTTATTACAAAAGCCAATAAGTATTTGGCATAAAACATGGGCTAAAGACATCTGGTAGATTATTTTATCTTGTTCAGAAGGTTCTTTAGATATTTGCTTATTTTCGTGAACAATTTTATTTCTTAAAGTTATTAACTTTAAAACCTCATCTATTTTAATATTACTCATTAGCTCTTCTTCGACTGTCAAATCCAGAAGAACCGAAACCATTGGATATATTCCGAGATGAGGGTTTATTAAATGTTTAATTCTATCACTTGGAATGTTTTTAGTTTTCAGATAATTCTTTAAGTATTTATTCACTGTAATTTCTAAACTTATAACGGTTTCGATTACAGCTAGGCGAATGTTGTGATTTTGTATATGTTCCAAAGAATTAACAAAAAAGTATCTCTCTTCGGTTATTTCCAGGTTATTTTCCAGACCTTTTTTAATTTCCAGCCAATTATCATACTTTAAATACTCCTCACTATAAATATTGAAATAAGTACTTCTAGATGCAGAGCTGATAAATTCTTTAGCAAAATCAATTTCAAAGTCCCAGTATTTTAATATTTTTTCATATTCGAGATTATTTTCTGAAATTTCCACAGCCAGCATTATAAAAAAAGACTTATATTGTTCCATATCTTGAGTGTCTAACTGTAGATAGAATTCTTTTATTTTGCTTAGATTTCCATAATTCCTGAAAACCGAAAGACATCTATTACCAATTGAATTGATCAACTTCAGTATCTTTGCCATAGAACGTTTTTTAACAAAATTTTCAACCATTCCCCTTTCGTCATCTTCAACTGTAATTGACATACTATAAAAGTCTCGTCTATAAATTGTCTTTTTATTTTCCTCTTCGTCTACAATATCTTTTCTGCTTTGTAGTACTATAAAACAATTATTTTTTTGATAATTAAAGTTGATAGAAGGGCTCTCTATTTCTTCTTTCCCAGTGGCAACCAAATTTATCATAATCGGTAAATCGAATTTTAAAAACATTGTAATAACCTGCTAATTCCTAATATATATTAGATATTTTTGGACTAAGTCCATTCTCTAATAATTTCTCTTCTCTTCTCATCCAAAGCAGCCTGTAATATCTTTGATAATTTCCCTATGGATCTTTGTTTACCCAACTAACAGCAAATTCTTTTGTATTTTAATCAATATCTATTTCCTTAATAGCTGAAGTAGGATTTACTCCCCATTGTCCTTGTTCGTTAGGCGTGTAAGCTTCTGTTTCTTTTACAATTCTAGCTGTAATCTGTTTTTTTGAAATTTGATTAGTTATAGCTTCATACTGAACAATACAGGTTATATCAGTGGTAACATTGCTCACTTTTTCCACATTAGTAATTTCAAACCCTTTCAGGGTCTTAAAGTCATACCACGCCTCTAATAATCCCGTAGGGTCTGTTTCATTGTTAAGCCAAGTTTTTTGTGTAAAACTAGCCATCTTATCCCAGTCTTGATTTTTCCATGCTAACATATACTCTGATAGCGTGCGCTCAGCTGATCCTTGGGAAAATTCGGAGGGTTGTTGACAAATATAAGAAGGAGGGGTAATGGTAAGCTGAAGATCTTTCTTTTCAACTAACTCCATGGTTTTGAATCTCCCACTATCATCTACAAATTCTCCTTCAAGATTTTCACCATCTTTGCCGACAATCTGTATAATTTCATCGGATTGACCACGAGGAGTGAATAATACCGACACTTCATATGGACCTTCCTTGAATTCTTCTCTTTGGGAAATAGATAGAACTACTTTAAATTCGCCATTAGATATAATTGCCTTTTTATCAACACCGATATACAAATCTGAACCAGATCTCCCCCATACATCAAAACCCACATTTAGAGTTGCACCGTTTGGTAAATCAGTATTACCCGAAATTTCAACCTCTCCATCAGAGACACTTACATCCGCTATCGTTAAATTCGAAAAAAGCCTCTCGGGTAATTGTTGTTCTTGTTCTGCTGGTTTTTTGGTTTCTGTTTCTTTCTTTTCTCCACCGCTACAACTTAACAAAAATACAGCTAATATCAAAGCTAAAACTACTAAAAAATACTTTCTTTTCAAAATCAAAATCCTCTCTTTTTTAATAACGTTTTTTTATTTTCTAATGATATCCCTATTTATGTTTACCCTTTAATCCTTCCGGATTCAATCCACTTTTTCATAATATCCCTCTTCTTCTCATCCAAAGCGGCCTGCAGTATCTTTGATAATTTATCTTTGGATTTTTCTTTTATTCAGTTAAGATTTCCAGAAATCTGATAATTTTTTTAATACTTTGGTGAACAATTACCTTTTTATATTTTTATAATTATCAAACATGTTATTTCTTTAAAGCTTTGATTATTACTTCTTCCTGCAGCAAACCATGTCTAAAAAGTGTTACCGGAAATACATGTAGTTTAGATTGTTTAAATTCTTC
>CAYOLB010000234.1:0-2043 GCA_964404675.1 uncultured Atribacterota bacterium
GTCTTGCAGGGTAAAAATGAATTTATAAAAAGGATAGAGAAATTTATAAAAAAACTTTCTCATGAATAACAAAAGAGCTATTGTGTTATGCGAATACAGTGCTTTATTTCTTTATGCTGGGTAAAATGAATGTAATTGCATTAATAGAGAAAAAATATTTCAAATACGGGGATATTTTGAATTTTTATTTTTCATGATCTTATCCCTTTCCTAAATTCGTTGAGTAAACCATCAACATTCTGCACTGAATTTAGAAGATATCGTTCATTTTTATAACCTAATAAAACTAAAGTATTTACCAACTCCTTTATTATTTCTTTAACATTTATCTTGGCTTGAGGATAATTCGCTTCTATGCTGAGATATATTTTTAATTGAAGTAATAATGTAGCTTGTACTTTGCTTTTTAAATTTAATAAATTAAGAACCCAAAGTAATAATCCAACCAATAAAAATAATAGAATTACTTTATTGATGATAAATGTATGGTTAGACTGGAAAGAAAAACCGTCGATAAATAAATCGAACAGTAAAACAAAAGGTGAAAATAATAAAATTGCTACAATAGCAGTTTCAATAACATTTCTTATCTTTCGAATATTCATTATTACCTCCATATAAAAATGGTAAACAGGCTCAAAATAAACTAATTCAGGGTCTAGGATCTATAGGTTTTACTCCACCAGAATATACTTTTTTTTCTTTTTCTATTTCTATTTGGCTTATTTTACGCCAAGAACCATCCCCAAGAAAATAATATGCTTCACCCGTAATTCTATTTATTCTTACTAAAATATTCTGAGCTGTGTTTGTATGTATATATAATGTAGGCCAGAAAAAGATACTGTATACCACAACTAATAGGAATATGATAATAATCTTTTTTATATCCATTAGCTTCCTCTATTCTTTTATTTATTAAATATGGCAAATATGACTGATATAATTTGAAGTATAATGCCGATGATAATATAACCAATGCCCTTTTTTGCTTTAAGTTCGTCTAATATTGCAACTGGATGAGAATCTCTATCTTGGCCGCTTTTTGCATAATGAACAGGTCCAGGTATTACAGACTTATATACTTTGATTGCACCAAATAAATTTAGAAAAAGACCTATAATTAATAATACTTGGCTGTTAGCTGGAAAAAATGAAGGTCTCCAAGCAGAGAATGATATTATTGTGGATAAGAAAACCAATATTATAGCTAATAATTCTAACCAATAGTATTTTAAAAATAACAAAATCTTACCACCAACATAAATATAACCATAGATATCTATGATAATTCAAATTTACTCTTTCAATATTGGATTGTCAATTTATAAGAAAAAAACATTAGATCCTACTACAACACTTTTCCACATAAATCCCTATCATTGTGGATAAATACAGAGATAATAAGCCTAATGAAGCTTTAAAGAGGTATTATTACTAATATATGCCTGAATATGGGGATTTTATAGAGATTAAGAAAAATTATGCTTAAATATAGCCTTTTTAAGAGCTTATTTTAAGCCAACATGAACAATAACCCTTGGAAATAAAATAAACCTCATATCGGCAGTATATTAAAGCCACCCTAAAATAGCCTGAAACCCTTATATATCAAGGTTTTCGGCCATTACTGGCAATGTAAATGCGCAGATCATTGATGGAATGGTTGATTGCCTTTATTTCAGAGGTAACATTCCGGGAAAATTCCTTCTGGTTTTTGATCAGTTCATTGATGAAATACTCCAGTTTTATAACCAGATAGATAGATAACACCAGAGGAAAACCGTTATTGGCAACCAACTTTAGTATATATTCAATATCCATTTTACCCTTCCCAGCTCGCGTATTTATAGCGGATATCCAGGTGACAGAAGGTTTGATATAAACCCAGCCCTAAAAACCCCACATCACGGGCATATTGAATCAGCTTTCCCGGCTCCATTCCCGGGACCCTGATATCTGCAGCCATACCGTATAGGTGATAACTCCCGGGGACTCCTCCCACCTTCTCGTTATAGGAAGGACAGCGGTAACCGGAATTGA